>NZ_ALNM01000048.1:0-11608 GCF_000292955.1 Selenomonas sp. CM52 | reverse complement strand
CCTGCGGCGGCTGCCGCCGTAGCGGCTGCCGTAGAAAGCAGCATGGAGGCGATGGCCCAGCGCGGGGAAAGCCGCTCAGGAAAGAAAATCGCCAGTGTCAGCGGCAGGAAGATGCCGCCGCCGCGAAGCGCCATCGACAGGTAGTTCCAGACAAGCACCTCGCTGTCGATGAAGCAGATGGCGAAGAGGGCGGCAAGCGCCATGACGAGGAGCACCATGAGACGGTTTAAGAGGAGAAGCCGGCCTTCGCTCTTCACGGCGAGGAGCGGTGCGAATACGTCGTGCGAGAGCATTGTGCCGATGCCGAGCGAGAGTCCGCCGATGCTGCCGACGAGGGAAAGCACGATGCCGCCCATGGCGATGCTGCCGATGAGTGTTCCCGCGTGCGTAAAAAGGTAGGTGGGCAGTGCGAGGATGGGCGCGATGTCGGGCGCGGCCGCGTGCATGTAGATGCCGATGATCGAGCTCGGCAGCCCGACGGGGATGACAATGAGCGCGGCGGTGAATGCACCGACGGTTGCCGTGCGTGGGTTGGTGGCGGAGAAGATGGCCTGGATGTAGGACTGCGTGGAGATGATGCCGACGATGAGTGAGAGGAGTCCGGCGGCGATGCTCTGGGCGCCGGCATGTCCGAGGCTCCATGTGCCGGACGCGAGCGGCGCCGCCGCTGTGAGCGCGGGAAGACCGCGCCAGGCGGTGACGCCTGCGAGACAAAGGCTCAGCCATAGGACGATCATCTTCAGGATGCCGCCGACGCCGGCGCTCTTCATGCCGCCGAAGAAGACGTAGCAGGCAACGAGGGCGATGAGGGCGAATGCCGCCGTGCCGTAGCCGACACCGAAGAGCGTGACGATGAGATGAAGCCCCGGCAGCATGCTTGCAACGGCGCTGAAGAAGATGCCGACGGAGGAGACGAGGCTCGAAAAGACACTCGCGCTCTTGCCGTAGCGGATGCCGAGGAACTCGGGGATCGTTTCGAGCGAGGTGCGCCGCAAGGGTCTCGCATAGAAAAGTCCCATGACGACGAGGGCGATTCCTGTGCCGAGCGTGAACCACCACGCGGAAAGCCCGAGCGAGTAGGCGAGCTGCGCCGTGCCGACGGTCGCGCCGCCGCCGACGCAGGTGCCGGCGATCGTGCCTGCGACGAGCGGCGCACCAGCACTGCGCCCATTGAGGCTGAAGCCTTCCGCCGAGCGGATGGAGCGGGCGGCATAGAGACCGCTCGCGAGGACGAGTGCGATGGTCGCGAGCATGAGTGCAAGCTGTGTTGTAGAAATTGCCATAGAAAGCGAGCCTCCCAGAACGATTTTTGTCGGAAGATTTTCCTTTCTGCCATTATACGCCTACGAAAGTCGACAGGCAAATGATTCTTCCGTTGGCTTGTACTGGGCATTTTCTCCTGTGATTTTAAGGATTTTCGGCAGGTTTTTGTGTTTCTTCATGGAATAGATATAGGGAGAAGGTTCGTGAGAAAGGATGTGATCGTATGGAATTTGTCGGCGGGACTCCCGCCCTGCAGGTGCTCCTCGTCGCCGTGATCTTTCTTGCGGTGCTCATGGAGGTCAAGACGGGCGGCACGGGATTCGGCGTCTTGCTCGGACTCATTGCGGCGGGCGTCTTCTTCAGCAGTCAGTATGTGAAGGGACTCGTGAGTCTCTACGAGGTCGCCGTCTTTCTCGTGGGCATCCTTTTGATCGTAGCCGAGGTGCTCCTGCCTGCTACGGGCGTCTTGGGCGCTCTCGGCGTCGCGGCGATGCTCTACAGCGTCGTTCTCGCGCTTGGCGGCGACGTCAATGCCGTCTACGCGCTTTTTGCCGCATTCGCGCTCGCGCTTTTTCTCTTCGCACTTATCGCGCGCTTTCTGCCCGAGAGCCGCCTTTGGAAGAGGGTCGTGCTGCACGACGCTTCGACGAGTGCAAAGGGCTATGTGAGCGCTGAGGAGCGCACGGATCTCATCGGACGTGAAGCTCTTGTTCTGACCGACGTGCGTCCTGCCGGATCGATTCTCGTCGACGGCGTGCCCGTCGATGTCGTCTCCGAGGGCGCTTACATCGAGAAGGGCGAGCGCGTCTGTGTGACGGAGGTGCACGGCAGCCGCATCGTCGTGCGCCGCGTCAGGGAAAAGGATTGATTGGAGGGTTCTTTATGGAAGGCGTCATAGCATTGGCATTTCTTTTCGTCGTCGCTGTCCTCGTCGTCATGGTGTTCCTGCATTTCGTGCCCATTGGGCTTTGGATTTCGGCGATTGCGGCGAACGTTCCCGTGAACATCATCACGCTCATCGGCATGCGCATGCGCCGCGTGCCGCCCGGTAAGATCGTCATGCCGCTCATCAAGGCGAACAAGGCGGGGCTTGACGTGCAGGTCAACCAGCTCGAAGCACACTACCTTGCGGGCGGCAACGTCGACAAGGTCGTCGACGCCCTGATTGCCGCGCACCGCGCGCAGATTCCCCTGCCGTTTGAACGCTCGGCCGCCATCGACCTTGCGGGACGCGACGTGCTCGACGCCGTGCAGATGAGCGTCAATCCCAAGGTCATCGAGACGCCGATCGTCTCCGCCGTCGCCATGAACGGCATCGAGCTGAAAATCAAGGCGCGCGTGACCGTGCGCGCCAACATTGACCGCCTCGTCGGTGGCGCGGGCGAGCCGACAATCATCGCACGCGTCGGCGAGGGCATCGTCACGACGGTCGGTTCTTCGGCGAGCCACGGCGAGGTGCTCGCGAATCCCGACGTCATCTCGAAGACCGTGCTCGGCAAGGGGCTTGACGCAGGGACGGCGTTTGAAATTCTCTCCATCGACATCGCGGACGTTGATGTCGGGCGCAACATCGGCGCGGAGCTGCAGACCGATCAGGCGGAGGCCGACAAGCGCATCGCGCAGGCGAAGGCCGAGGAGCGCCGCGCCATGGCGGTCGCCAAGGAGCAGGAAATGAAGGCCTACACGCAGGAGATGGAAGCGAAGGTCGTCGAGGCGCAGGCGGAAGTGCCGCACGCGATGGCGGAAGCCTTGAAGAGCGGCAACCTCGGCGTCATGGACTACTACAACCTGCGCAACGTGCAGGCAGACACCGACATGCGCACGGCGATCAGCGAGGCGGGCGCGAATCCGCCGCATACGGCGAAGTAAGATGGAAGAGGGAAGGAGGCAGTCGGCATGAGCGTCACGGGCATCGTCCTCTTCGTCATATTCCTCCTCGTAAAAAGTCTGTTGGACAAGAAGAAAAAAGAGGCGCGTCGGCAGAAAGTGCCGGAATCCTCGGCATCTCCGGACGGAATGGGAGGAACGGCTG
Source organism: Selenomonas sp. CM52 (assembly GCF_000292955.1). NCBI lineage: Bacteria > Bacillati > Bacillota > Negativicutes > Selenomonadales > Selenomonadaceae > Selenomonas > Selenomonas sp. CM52. The sequence continues at coordinate 8,313 of NZ_ALNM01000048.1, read as the reverse complement.
AAACGACGCAGGTCATGGTCGAGAATCCCACAGAAGTGCGGGATTTTCTGCGCCGCTTCTTGGACGAGCGGGCGGCAGCGGTTGAGACGAGCGATGTACCGAGCGAGGCGCTCTCCGAAATTGAGTCTGCTTCTGCTGCCCGCTCGCCCGCTTCTCTGCGCCATGCGGAAAACAGGGGGAAAAAGCTGCAAAATTCGCTGGAAGAGGCGGCGCGCCCCCGCGCCCTCGCGCTCGATCTTGCGCCCGCCGGCCTGCTGCAGGCGGTCGTGCTCGCCGAGATCATCGGACGTCCCAAGGCGCAGCGCAGGCGGAGTCCGTATTTCCGTTCGTGAGAGGAGAGAAGAATCCCCGACACTCCGCAGCAGCGGCAGGCGGCGGGGATTTGCAATATGTAGGAAACAGGAAGAAGCATCCAGGAAAGTGCGGGACGTAATCGCGCTTTTCAAGGGAGGATGAATCGTATGGCAAGAGAAAAAATCGGTTTTATCGGCACGGGCGTCATGGGAAGCAGTATGGCGAGGAACCTCATGAAGGCCGGCTATCCCGTCAGCGTCTACACGCGCACGAAGGAAAAGGCGAAAAAACTCATTGAGGAAGGGGCGGCTTGGTCGGCCTCGCCGAAAGAACTGGCGAAGGAGGCGGACATCGTCATCTCCATCGTCGGCTACCCGAAGGACGTCGAGGAGATTTACCTGGGCGCTGAAGGCGTCCTCGCAGCGAAGGAGGGCGGCATCGTCATTGACATGACGACGTCAAGCCCTGCGCTCGCCAAGAAGATTTTCGCTGCGGCGAAGGAAAGGGGCGTCGCAGCGCTCGATGCGCCCGTCTCGGGCGGCGACATCGGCGCGAGGGACGCGACGCTCGCCATCATGGTCGGCGGAGAGCGAGAAGCATTCGAGAGGTGCAAAGACCTCTTCGCCGTCCTAGGAAAGACCGCGCATTATTTCGGTGCGGCGGGCAGCGGGCAGTTCGTCAAGATGAGCAACCAGATCGCCATCGCCTCGAACATGCTCGGCGTTGCCGAGGCCATGGCGTATGCGAAGAAGAGCGGCTTGGACGCTCAGGCGGTGCAGCAGACGATTGCAGGCGGCGCGGCAGGCTCGTGGTCGCTGACGAACCTCGCGCCGAAGATGCTCGCGAACGACTGGTCGCCGGGCTTCTTCATCAAGCATTTCCTCAAGGACATGCGTATCGCCGTTGAATCGGCTGAGGAGATGGAGCTTGACCTTCCGGGTCTCAAACTCGCCAAGAAGCTCTACGAGGAGCTTTCGGCGCGAGGCATGGAAGACTGCGGCACGCAGGCAATCTTTTGCTGGTACGAAGGCGAATGAAGGAGCTTTTTGAGGGCGGCTCACTTCCTGCCGAAGGCGAAGAGCTTTACGGCGAGGAAGGTGATGGGCACGCCGAGGACGGCGGCTAATATAAAAGCCGCGAGACTGGGAAAGCCGAGCTGGTTGTAGAAGAGGAAGACGATGACGTTCTGAATCACATAGTTCGGAATATAGGAAATCGCGAACTTCACACACTTTTCGAGCGTCATCGGTTCGTGGAAGATCAAGCGGCTGTTGAGCGCGTAGGCGATGATGTTTGCGAGGATGTAGCCGATGTTGAACGCGAGATTCGTATCGACGAGAAGCTCGAAAATTTTGGCGAGCAGACTGCCGTTGAACGTATTGAGGCAGCCGACGGCGAGAAACAATAGGAACTCGCGTGTGAAGAAGTGACGGCGCATCGTCTTGGAAAATGCGGACATGAAAATCCTCCCCTTGCTGTTTGTTGTCAGTATAGCATAAGAAGGGCAGGAGAGGAAAGGAAATGCGCCGCAGGATATGATGAAAGAAGAGGAGCGGATCATGAAGGGAACTGTTGTGGCGACGTGGATGGATACGGCGCAGAAGCTTTGGGATGGAACGGCCGTCCAAGAATCATGCCGGGAGGCGGGATGGGCGCCGGGCCGCATCTTCACCCCGTTGGAAGATGTGCCGGACAGTGAGATCCGCACCTTTGTCGATGCTCTGGCAAGGCATACGGGGCAGACGCCGGATGATGTTTGGTACGAATTGGGGCGCGACAACGTCCTGACCTTTGCCGCTGTATATCCGTCCTTTTTTGAAGGCAAGAACATCTATACGTTCCTCGCGTCCATTTACAATGTGCATGTGGAAATCGTCAAGAAGATTCCGGGCGCGAATCCGCCGCTCTTGAAGGTGACGCCGCTGTCCGAGCACGAGGCGGAGCTTCTTTACAAGTCGAAGCGCAGCCTCATTCCGTACTTTCGCGGCCTGTTGAAGGGCGCGATCGACTACTTCAAGGAGCCGGTCGAGGTCAATGTCGTGGAGGAAGGGAACGGCGTCGTGCGCCTGCGGCTGCGCTTCAAGGAGCGCATATTGGAAAAGCGGAGATTTTCGTTCAGCTGTGCGCTTGGCCTGTTTTCTCGCTCCTTGCCCGTCAAGTTCGCCGTCATGTCTTTCGCCGCTTCGCTCGTGCTCAGCGTGCTCTTTTGGCTTTTCGGCACATCTTCTGTCGTATTCGCCTTTCCCCTTCTCATGGGCATCGTGGGCGGCATCGGCGCATTCTTGCTGCTCGCACCGCTGCGTCTTTTGCGCCGCGAGCTTGCAGACATCGCCGAGCATCGCTTCTCCGCTGATCTCGTGCTGACCTCGCGCGATGAATTTGAGGAGTTGGGAGCGCTGATCGACGCCTACAAGAAGTCGGTGCGTGCAGACTTTACCGGATTTCGCGGCATGGGGGATGAACTCATCGCCTATGGCGGCAAGTTCAATGAACTTGCGAGCAACATGAGCCATGCCTCCGCCCACATCGCGGAGGTCGTCGACAGCGTGTCGGAAGCGACGACAGAGAGCGCTTCTTCGACGGGGCAGGTGGCGGAGGTTCTGAACCGAAACGTCGAGGCGCTGCAGCAGGTCGTCTCCTCGCAGGAGAAGAACAATCGAAGCCTTGCGGAAGCCGTGGAAAATGTGGCGCGCGGCTTCGACGGCGTGCGCGCCTCCAGCGATGCGCTGGGCAGGAGCATGGAAAACTTCGCTGCCGTGCGCAACGCCGCCGACTCCTTGAAGAGTGAGACAGAGAAGATCATCTCCATCGCCAACATGGTGACGGAAATCGCCTCGCAGACGAATCTCCTCGCCCTCAACGCTTCGGTCGAAGCGGCGCGCGCCGGCGAGCAGGGCAGGGGCTTTGCCGTCGTCGCGCAGGAGATCGGCAAGCTCGCCGCCGAATCGCGCGATCAGGCGGACACGATCACATCTGACGTGCGCAACATCACGCGCATCATCAATGACGTCGTCGCGAGCATCGACACGGAATACCATGCGCTCGGCAAGGAGAGCGGCGAACTCGTGCAGGTCGTCGAGAGCAACAACGCTTTCGTCGCGAACATCCGCGAGGTGTCGGCGAGCATCGGCGGCATCATAGATCGTCTCAACGACGAGATGAGACGCATGAATGACGCCATCGGGCAGGTGAAAAACGTCGCAGGTCTTTCCGAGGAGAATTCCGCTGCAGCAAAGTCCGTCAACGAGACGGTGAGCGACCATCACGGGAAGCTGCAGGACATGATGGAAAAGATCCAAGATTTCCAAAAGATCGCCGTGTCGTTCACGGACGACATCAAGAATTTCAAAATATGATTTTCAAAACGCTTGCTTTGTCTGACCGTGCATAGTATCATAGGAGCGTAGCGGGGCGCTGCCCCGAAAATTTCATTCTGACAAGGAGGAATTTCTTATGAAAACTTGGACTTGCACGGTCTGCGGCTGGGTGTACGATGAGGCGAAGGGCGATCCCGACTATGATCTTGCGCCGGGCGTGAAGTTTGAAGATCTGCCGGAGGACTTCGTCTGTCCCTTGTGCGGTGTGGGCAAGGATATGTTTGAAGAGCAAGCATAGCCTTTGCGCATACTGATAAATGGGAGTAATGATTTCATCAAAATTTGCATGAAACAAATTGATTATTTCTGTAAATTTTGGTATAATCAAAGGCGATGAACTTGGGTTTTACTTATCATCCAAGCACTGGAGATGCGTCCCGGCAAGTGGGGGATGTCTCGCCGAATTTCAAAGGAGGCAGATTTTACATGAAAGTAACAGTTGTTGGTGCAGGTAATGTCGGAGCTACCGTTGCGAACGTTCTTGCGACGAAGGCGTTCTGCAGCGAGGTCGTCCTCGTTGACATCAAGGAAGGCGTGCCTGAAGGCAAGGCCATCGACATCATGCAGACGGCTCACATGCTGAACTTTGACACGACGGTGAAGGGCGTCACGGCTCTGCCGGACGATCCGAACGGCTATGCTCCTACGGCGGGCTCCGAGGTCGTCGTCATCACGTCCGGCATGCCGCGCAAGCCGGGCATGAGCCGCGAGGATCTGATCGGCGTCAACGCAAAGATCGTCAAGAGCGTTGTCGATCAGGCTCTGAAGTTCTCCCCCGATGCGTACTTCATCATCATCTCCAACCCGATGGACGCCATGACGTACTTGGCGCTGAAGGATTCCGGCCTGCCGCGCAACCGCATCCTCGGTCAGGGTGGTATGCTCGACAGCAGCCGTTTCCGCTATTACCTCTCCGTCGCATTGACGGAAGCTGGCTATCCTGCGACGCCGACGGACATCGACGGCATGGTTCTGGGCGGCCACAGCGACAAGACGATGGTTCCGCTCGTAAGCCATGCTACGCTGCGCGGCGTTCCCGTGACGCAGCTCCTCTCGAAGGAAGCGCTGACGGACGTCGTCGAGAAGACGAAGGTCGGCGGCGCAACGCTCACGAAGCTCCTCGGCACGTCCGCATGGATGGCTCCGGGCGCTGCGGCGGCGATGATGGTCGAGGCGATCGCTCTCGATGCGAAGAAGCTCATTCCGTGCTGCGTCGGCTTGGACGGCGAGTACGGCGAGAAGGATCTCGCGATCGGCGTACCCGTCATCCTTGGCAAGGGCGGCTGCGAGAAGATCATCGAGGTCAAGTTCTCCGACGAGGAGAAGGCGAAGTTCGAGGAGAGCGTCGCTGCTGCACGCAACACGAACTCGAAGCTCGGCGATGCGCTGAAGTAATCTCTCATACGTTAAAAAAAGCTCCTGCATCTTGCGGGAGCTTTTTCTTTGGGAAAATGGCTTTTTTGACGATATAATGTCATACGAGTGGAAAAGGGGAGTGAATGTATGAAGGCTTTGGCAGGGAGATTCGCCGCCATCACGCTGGCGGCTGTCGTCCTTTGCATTGGCGGCTATTGGTTCTTCTTTGCGGGCGGCAGTGCAAGGCTTCTTGCAGGCAGTTCGCAGCAGGCGGCGAGCACATCGTCTCAGGAGAAGGTGCAGGAAGGGAAGGCGGCGAAGGGCGGCGAAGCGGCCGCTGTGGACGCCAAGGACGTGAAGGAAGCGCAGGAAAAGGCGAAGGAAGAAGCGGACAAGGAAAAGGAAAAGAAGGAAGGCAAGAGTCCGTATTCGCTGCAGGTCATGATCTTGGAGGCGAAGCGCGTCGAATCAATCGAGGGCGCGAAGGAGGATGGGCCGTTCCTCATCGTCAAGGCCTCGATCGCGAATGCCGACAAGCAGCCCGTGAGCGTCGTGCCGCAGGGCATATCGCTCACGGACAGCGATCAGGAGCGTCACAGCGTATCGAAGGACGGCATGGCAGCTCTTGCTGCACGGCAGACGCCCGTGTTCAACGCTGTCGATATTCCGCCGGGTGCAGCGGCGACGGCGAGCCTCGTCTTCGAGCTCGACGCGGACGAGCATCCCTCCGTGCTGACGATCCAGCCTGCAGGCGGAGGCGACGTGATGAAGTTCCATCTGCCGGAAAGCGTGAAAGGGATATGAAAAAAGGAGCCGGCCGGCTCCTTTTTTTCTGCACGCAAAGCGAGTGCTGGCGTGCGCAGGTTACAGTCGTTCCGCGAGCGCTGCGGCAACCGTTTTCTGTTCTTCATCGGACAGCGGATGCTCGTCGGGAAAGTTCTTGATATGATCGAGCACCGCATCTTCCGACGTGTAGCAGCCCTCGATCTGTTCTTCGAATTCTGCACGCGTGAAGCAGACGCTGCCGTCGATCCACGGGCGAACGCCGCAGGAGGCGAGGTACGACTGCAGTTCGCGGATGTTGCGCTTCATCTGCTGCAGGGGATTCTTCATCGGCACGCGATACGGCGTGCCCTTGCTGCCGACCTTGTGACGAATCCAGTCGCTGCCTGCCGTCGGCTCGATCTTGCCCGAGCGCGTCTTGACGTCGACGATGAAGACGCCGTTCGCTCCGACGATGACAGCATCGAGGTTCGTGCGCACGCCGATGCTCACGTTCGTGAAGATCTGGAAGGATTCGGGCAGACTCTTGAGAAATTCGACTTTTTCCGAACTTTTCATCGTGGCCGCCTTCGGTCCGCGTGCACTGCTTCCGGCGGCCAGCGTGACGACGGCGAGAATGATTCCTGTGAAGATGTAGAGCGCGTAGGGATCGGGCTCAAGGAAGACGAGTCCTGCGAGCCAGAGCAGGAAGACGATGAGGCAGACTCCTGCGAGGAAACGGTAGGTCAGTTGCGCCGTATTGGCAGGAAGTGCGTTTTGTGGTTGAACTGTGGTCATGAATGACTCCTTTCTTGGAGAAATCTAATAAGACAAAAAGCCTAAGAAGCATAGGTTTTTTATTAAGTTGCAGACTATTTTGAACGATATAAGAAGCATAAGGGAAAACGATTTTCCTTTGATGGAATCCTTTTTCATTTTCAGGAGGTGTCCGCCATGATTGACAAGGTTGAAAAGATCGCACGCATGAAGGGCGCCGTCTATGATGTACGTCGCCGCGAGGCGAAGGACGGCGAGAGCGGGAACAAGAAGGAAAACTTCAAGCGCATGCTCGAGTCGGCGATGGAGAAGAATAAGAAGAATCGCGAGGAAAAGGAGCAGGCTGCTGTGCAGGACGCCTATCATCTCGATGTGCACCGCGCTACGCAGTCGCTCTTCTATCGGAACCGGCAGGCGCTTGACCTGCGCGGGCTTGTGAGTCGAATTCATGCTGGATGACGTCACTTTTATGAAGGAGGCGCTCAAGGAGGCGCAGGAGGCCTTCCAAGCGGGCGAGGTGCCCATTGGCGCCGTGCTCGTCGATGCGGCTGGCACGGTCGTCGCGCGTGCGCACAATATGCGCGAAACTTGGCACGACGGCACGGCACATGCCGAGATCATCGCTCTGCAGGAAGCGGCGAAGAAGCTTGGCTGCTGGCGCCTTTCGGGGCTGACGCTCTACGTTACGATCGAGCCTTGCCCGATGTGTGCGGGCGCGCTCGTCATGAGCCGCGTCGATCGCGTCGTCTACGGTGCAACGGATGCAAAGGCGGGCGCGTGCGAGTCGCTTTTCAACATCGTCTGCCATCCCGCGCTCAACCATCAGCTGGAGATGCGTGCAGGCGTCCTAGAGGACGAATGCAGAGCCATCATGAAGCGATTCTTCGGGCAGCGGCGCAAAAAAGCAGTGCTTTGAAGAATCGTGCGAATCAAGCGTTCGATGCGCCCGAGTGATCGGATGCCCGTCTTGTTTCCTTAAATATCCCAGGCAAGAAGCTCGGGGCGCGGTGTTGCGCGGTCGATTTCGTTCAAGATCCAAGAGGCGTTCTCATGTGTGGCGGAGAACGCCTTTTCGAGTGCGTCTTCGTATTCTGCGGGAATCTCCATCTCGTGAAGCGCCATGTGCATGTAGTCCTTTGCGACGAGGACGACGCCGCGCTCGGCGGCGAGCTGTGCCTTGAAGCGGTAGCCGTAATAGAGATAGCTGTTGTGCTTGACGGGAATATTCTCGTAGGCGGCGATGCGCTCATCACATTCGGCTTCGGCTTCGGCGGCGCGTCCCATCGCGTGCAGGATGTTCCAACGCGCTGCCCAAAGCTCGCCGCGCAGGATGAACTTGTAGAGATAGTCCGTCTCTTCAGCAAGCTCGATCGCGAGGTTTATATGGGTGAGCGCATCTTCGTTCTCCTTCGCCGCATGCTCGATTTCGCTGAGGCGCTGCAGGGCGAAGATCTTTTCTTCGATATCCTCGCTGTTTCCCTCGTCGACGTCCTCATCGAGAACGGAGCAGAAAAGCTCCCGCGCCTCCTGTGCTTTGCCGATTTCCTGCATGGCAAGAAAATGGCCGAGCCGTGCGCGCGCATGCCAGTCGCCGAAGCCGCTCGCAAAAAGCGCCTCGGGCGGTTTCCTCTTGCTCGCGAGCACAAGGGCGACGAGCGCATCAAAATCCTCTTTTGTCACGGATGAATCCTCCCTTGAATCTCTCATATACATTTTTACTATGAAAGTCCAAGAAGTCAAGCCCGAA
>NZ_ALNM01000047.1:0-49327 GCF_000292955.1 Selenomonas sp. CM52 | reverse complement strand
CGCCGAAGGAGCGGCTCGCCGCCCGTCAGACGCACCTTGCGTATGCCGAGCTGCGCGAGAGCACGCACGACGCGGACGATCTCCTCGAAGGACAGAATGTCCGCGTGGGAGAGCTTCTCCACGCCATCTGCGGGCATACAGTAGCGGCAGCGCAAATTGCAGCGATCCGTCACGGAAATGCGCACATATTCGATTTTGCGGCGATAAAAATCAAGCATACGACGCCTCTCTTACCACGAATATCCGATAATCAGACCCAAAGGGCGCAGACGCATCGGCAAACTCGCAATCAACGCACAACAATTTCACAACAAGATGACATCGACCTCCGCACCCGCAGCAAGGGGCGGCGAGCCGGCGGGAATATCGACGAGCGCGTTGCAGCCGACGGCGGAGAAGAGCACGCCGGAAGCATGCTTCTCGGGCAGATGCACCTCGCCCTGCGCATACTGCGCTCGCACGAAGCGCCTGCCGCGGCTCGCCTTGGAAAAGCCGTCCCGCAAGACGGCGCGGCGGCGCATCGGCAAGAGCGCGTCTTGCGCCGTCAATTTGGCGAGCACGGGACGCGCGAGAAGCTCAAACGTCGCCGAAGCGGCAAACGGATTGCCCGACAGGGCGATGCCGAGCGTGCGGCGCGAGTCGCCCGCCGCCGAAAACGTATAGCCGATTGCGGGCGCTCCAGGCTTCATCAGAACGCGCCAGAAAAGGCGCTCGGCATTCAGTTCCTTGACGACGTCGTGCATGATGTCCTTCTTGCCCACGGAAACGCCGCCCGTCGTCAGAACGAGGTCGGGCGGCTCGGCAGAACTCACGAGCGCACGCGCAACCTCCTCCGCATCGTCGGGCAGCGCACCGAGGATTTCCGCCTCGAATCCCATCTCCTTGAGCCTTGCCGCGAGCAAGTAGAGATTGCTGTTGTAGATCTTGCCGGGGCAGAGCGGCTCGCCCGGCTCGACGAGCTCATCGCCCGTGCTCGCCAAAACGATGCGCACGCGGCGCACGCAAGGAAGACGCTTCCTCCCCTGCCCCGCCAGGACGGCGATGTGCGCTGCCGTCAGACGATCGCCCGCCTTGGCGAGCACGGCGCCTTCTTCCACATCCTCCCCGCGAAAGCAGAAGTTCTCGTGATGCTTGAGCGCATAAGGCACGAGAATTTCCTCGCCCTCCACGCGCACGTCTTCCTGCCGCACGACGGTGTCCGCGCCCTCGGGCATCGCCGCGCCCGTCATCAGACGAAGCGCCTCGCCCGCGCCCACCTTGCCGGCGAAGAAGCTGCCCGCACACTCCTCGCCGATGACGCGAAAGCGCGCGGGAGCGTCCGCCGACGCCCCCTGCGTACAGGCAGCCAAGAGCGCATAGCCGTCGAGCGGCGAGCGGTCAAACGGCGGCTGGTCGAAGGCGGCGCAGCAGTCCTCGGCAAGCCTTCGCCCGAGCGCCGCGAGAAGCGGCACGGACTCGGCTTCCGACAGCGGAATCTCGCGCACCTCGCGCAAAAGAAGCTCCTGCGCCTTTTCCAATGATATGTCCTGCATCGCTCCACCTACTCCCACTTGCCGAAGGTGCAGCGCGGATAGTGGCACGTCTCGCACGCGAGACACAGCCCGCCGAGTCCAAGGCGGCGGATCTCGCGGCGCGTCACGCGCTCGCCCGCCAAGATGCGCGGCAGCACGATGTCGAAGATCGTCGCCGCACTGTACATGACGCAGCCCGGCAGGCCGAGCACGGGCACTGTGCGCCCGTCGCGCTCGGCATAGGCGAGCAGGAACATCGCACCGGGCAGAACGGGAGCGCCGTACGTCACGACCTCCGCACCCGCAGCGCGGATCGCGGCGGGCGTGCGGTCGTCGGGATCGACGCTCATGCCGCCCGTGCACAGCACCATGTCCATGCCGCGATCAAGAAGCTCCTCGATCGCCGCCTGCGTGTGCTCCAAGGCGTCGTCAGAAATGCGGTGCTCGTTGACCGAAAGCCCGAAGCCGCGAAGCTTCGCCGCAAGGACAGGCGTGAACGTGTCCTTGATCCTGCCGTGCGCGACCTCCGATCCCGTCGTCACGACGCCGACCTTCAGCGAGCGGTACGGCAGAAGCCGAAAGATCGGCTCATCGCCGACGGCTCGCGCCGCTTCATCCATCAAATCCTTTTTTACGGCGAGCGGAATCACGCGCATGCCCGCGAGCAGATCGCCCTTCTTGACCGCCATGTACTGCGGCGCACAAGCCACCATGATGTCATCAAAATCGTTGAGCCGATGGAAGCGCTCGGCATCGACGGCGAATATGCCGTCATGAAGCGCCCGAAGCTCGATCTTGCCCTCTTTCGGCTCAGAGGCTTCCATTCCCTCGTTCTGACAGAAGCCGCGCAGGATCTCCGCCGCTTCGTTCTCGTGCAGCAGTGTGCCGTCGTTTTCCCAGACGTAGAGATGCTCCTTGCCCAAAGAGAGCAGCACGGGGATGTCCGCCGCCTCGACGACATGCCCCTTGCGAAAGCGTGCACCCTTCCTCACGCCGCGCACGATCTCCGTGATGTCGTGACAGAGGATCTGCCCGACCGCATCTTCCACAGAGATTTCCTGCATCGCCAAGGCGCTCACGAGCGGCTCTCCTTCCTGCGGTAGACGATGGGGCTGCGCGTCAGATAGAGGAACGGGAAGCTCAGGCAATGCACGAGGCGCGTGAACGGAAAGAGGATCGCCGTCACCATCCACAGCAGCATGTGCGCGCGGAACACGAACGGCACGCCCTCCATCAGCGAAACGTCGGGAGAGAACGCAAGGAGCGAGCGGAACCACGGCGAAATCGTCGCGCGGTAGTCAAAAGCGAAGCCGCCCAGGGCATTCGACAGCGTCCCCGCGCAGCCCGTCAGGATGGCGAGGAAGAGCACGAGGTAGAGCCAGCGATCCATGCGCGACGTATTGACCTGCATGTAGTCCTTGCCCAGAAAACGGCGCTTCAAGAGCAGCAGGAAGCCGAAGAAAAACAGGATGCCCGCCGGTATGCCGCCCGCCAGCGCGATGATGTGATAGAGATGCTCGTTGATTCCCGCCGCTTCCGTACAGACCTTCGGGATGAGCACGCCGATGATGTGACCGCCCAAGGCCATGAAGAGGCCGAGGTGGAACATCGGGCCGGCGATCTTCAAATCATTCTTCGAGAGAAATTCGCTCGATTTCGTCGTCCAACCGCGCTCCATCAAGACGTAGCGCGCTATCGTGCCGCCTATGAGCACGGTGAAAGCGATGTAGGGCAGTACGCCCCAAAAGAACTCATTCATGCTGCATCCCCTTCCCATCTCTCCGCCTGCATGAGCACGACGTCCAAAAGAAAAGCATAGGCGAGCTTCGCCTCGATGAAGCGGTCGCGCAGGAGCTTGAGCTTGTCCTTCATCGTGCGAAAGACCTCCGCCGCCTTCTCTTCGGGCAGGGCGGCGGCAAGCTCCAAGAGCGCCGGCAAATAGTCGGGAAGCTCATTCTGCGTGTCGAAGCCGTTCTTGAGAAACAGCTGCTTGTAGACGTGCATCTCGCTCGCCTGCTTGCCGAAGTCCGTGCGATCCTGCGTCGTCAGATAAAGATTCGTGTTCGGCGAGAACTCGAAAGAGCGCACATATTGCTCTTCGTAAGCCTTATTGCCAAGCTCCTGCGCGTAGTCAAAAAGCTCTTCCAAGACCTCTCGCGCCTGCTTCGTCTCAATCTCTGCCGCCGCGGCGCGGTAGGCGTCGAAATCCTGCCACCACGCCTCGCTCGGGTACTCCAAAAGATATGCCGCGAGCTTCAGCAGCTTCTTGTACTCTTCCATCAGCAACCTCCCGGGCAGACATAGCCCGCGCTGCCCTGCAGCTCACGCAGACGCTCGTGCGTCTCCGCCTGCAGTCCCGCCGGAATGACGACGCGATCCTTGCGCTTGGCGATGGCAAGCAAGCGGTACATCTTCTCGTACTCCGCCTCATGCAGGGAAAGCTCTTCGGGAAGCGACTCTTTCGTTTCCTTGTAGCGCATGACCGTGCGCATTTCCAAGAGCCGCGCGAGCGTATTCTTGACGACGGCGACGTCGCCCGCCGCAAAGAGCTGCGCCAGATATTCGAGCGGAATGCGCATGTCCGCCGCGTCGGGCAGGTAGACATCCGCTTCCACATGCTTCAAAATCGGCGAGAGCGGCGGGATGTACCAGACCATCGGCAGCGTGCGGTACTCAGGGTGAAGCGGCAGAGCGATCTGCCACTGACGGATGATCTTGTCGACGGGCGAACGCTCCGCCGCATGAATCCACGCATCGGAAATGCCCGCCTCACGCGCCGCCTTCTGCACGTCCGGATCGTGCGGATCGAGAAAGATGCCGCGCTCGCTCGCAGGAATATGCGCGGCATTCTCCGTCTTCGCCGCCTCTTCCACCTTGTCCATGTCGTAGAAAATCACGCCCATGTAGCGGATGCGCCCGACGCAGGTGTCGGTGCAGACCGTCGGCAGGCCGTTTTCCAGACGCGGATAGCACAAGACGCACTTCTCCGCCTTGTTCGACTTCCAGTTGTAATAGATCTTCTTGTACGGACAGGCGGGCACGCAGTGACGCCAGCCGCGGCAGACGTCCTGCGAGATGAGGACGACGCCGTCCTCGTCGCGCTTGTAGATCGCGCCCGAAGGACACGCGGCGACGCAGGCGGGATTCAGACAGTGGTTGCAGAGGCGCGGCAGATACTTCATGAAGAGATCGTGAAATTCCAGCTTGATCTTCTCGCCGAGCTTCTTCAAATTGTGATCATTGCGCGCCGACTCGCCGCTCGCGAGATCGTCCTCCCAGTTCGGCCCCCACTTGATCTCCATGCGCTTCTGCGTGATCAAGGAGCGCGGACGCGCCACGGGCTGATGGTTCTTGCGGCCCGAATGGATCAGCGTCTCGTAGTCGTATGTCCACGGCTCGTAATAGTCGTCAAGCTCGGGCTGATCGGGATGGTAGAAGAGCTTCATGAGGCGCACCGCCTTGTTCGCGCCGGAGGCGAGCGAAAGCTCGCCGTCCTTGACCTTCCAGCCGCCCTTCCACTTCTCCTGATCTTCCCAATTCTTCGGGTAGCCGATGCCCGGCTTCGTCTCGACGTTGTTGAAGTACATGTACTCCGCACCCTCGCGGTTCGTCCAGACGTTCTTGCACGTGATCGAGCAAGTATGGCAGCCGAGGCATTTGTCAAGGTTCATGACCATCGCTATCTGCGCTTTAATCCTCAAGCCAATCGACCTCCTTCATCTTGCGCGCGACGACGTAGGCATCGCGCTGGTTGCCCGTCGGGCCGTAGTAATTGAATCCGTAGCTGAACTGCCCGTAGCCGCCGATCATGTGCGTGGGCTTCATCATGATGTGCGTCGGCGTGTTGTGCGTGCCGCCGCGCGTGCCCGAAATCTTCGAGCCGGGCACATTGATGTGGCGATCCTGCGCGTGGTGCATGAATACGACGCCGCGCGGCAGGCGGGGCGAAGTCACGACGCGCGAGGCGACGACGCCGTTGCGGTTGTAAAGCTCGACCCAGTCGTTGTCCTTGACGTCGATATCGGCGGCGTCCTTCTCGTTGAACCACACGGTCTGCCCGCCGCGGAACAGCGTCAGGAGCTGCTGGCTGTCAAAGTACATGCTGTGCGTGCTCCACTTGTTGTGCGGCGTCAGATAGCGCAGCGTGATTTCCTTGCCCTCGCCGAGCTTCTTCTCGATCGGACGGTTCTCCAAGATCGGGCGGTACGTCGCCATCGCCTCGCCCCACTCCTGCATGAGCTCGTGATCGACGTAGAAGCACTGGCGTCCCGTCACCGTGCGGAAAGGCACGAGCTCCTCGACGTTCGTCGTGAACGGCGTGTAGCGGCGATTGCGGTTGCTGCCCGTGAACGTCGGCGTCGTGATCGTCTGGCGCGGCTGCACGGCGACCTGATCGAACGTGAAGCGCTCGATCTCGCGATCCTTGGCAAGCCGCGTGAGATTCGTCAGACCCGTGCGCTTCTCCATCGACTGCCATGCGCGCACGGCGACAGAGCCTTTCGTCGTCGACGAAAGCCCCATGACGGCGTCGGCGGCCTGGCGCGCCTCGAAGATCGACGGCATACCGTAGGAGACGAAATCCTTGTTTTCAATGACGCCGTTGCGCTTTCGGATCTCCTCGTAGTCCTCCTTCGACTCCCACGAGAGGCCGTGTGCGCCCATGCCCTTCTCCACGTTGGGGCCGAGCGCGATCCACTTCTCGTAAACCTTCGTATAGTCGCGCTCCACCTTGACGAGGTTCGGCATCGTCTTGCCCGGGATCGGCTCGCAATCGCCCTTCTTCCAGTCGCGAATCCTGCCTTCAGGCTGCGCCGTCTCGCCTTCCGTATCGTGCTGCAGAGGCACGGCGACGACATCTGTGTACGGCTTCATGCCCGCTTCCTTGGCGACGCGCGAGACGGCCTCGGCGAGCGTGCGGAAGATGTCCCAGTCCGTGCGCGCCTCCCACAAGGGATCGACGGCAGGCTGGAACGGATGGACAAACGGATGCATGTCCGTCGAAGAAAGGTCGGTCTTCTCGTACCACGTCGCCGTCGGCAGCACGACGTCGGAATAGAGTGCCGAGCCTGCCATGCGGAAATCGAGGTCGATGAGCAGATCTAGCTTGCCCTCGGCCGCGCCGCCGGGCTTACCGATCTCCTGCTCCTCGCGCCAACGGATCTCCGTCGGGCGCGTCGGGCACTTCTCCTCGGCGAAAAGGCCGTTCTTCGTGCCGAGCAGATACTTGAGGAAGTATTCGTGCCCCTTCGACGACGAGGTGATGAGGTTCGCACGCCAAATGAAGAGGTTGCGCGGGAAGTTCTCGGGCGCGTCGGGATCTTCCGCCGAGAAGTTCAGCTCGCCCTTCTTGAGGCTTTCAGCGACGAACTTCTTCACGTCCTCGAAATCCTCATGACCCGCTGCCTTCGCCTCGTCGATGATCTTCTGCCCGCTCTTGTTGAACGTCGGATAGAACGGAAGCCAGCCGAGTCGCGCCGCGAGCACGTTGTAGTCGCCGGGGTGGCGGTAGCGCGGCTTGCCCGTCGCCGCGACAATCTCTTGCGTGTCGATCTCGTCGCTCCGCCACTGATCGGTGCCGAAGTAGAAGAACGATGTGCTGTTCTGCAGGCGCGCCGCCGGCTGCCAGTCCGTCGCCGTCATGACGCGTGCCCAGCCCTCCGCCGGGCGCAGCTTCTCCTGCCCGACGTAGTGCGCCCAGCCGCCGCCGTTCCTGCCTTCCGCCCCGACGAAGAGCAGGAGGTTCAAGATCGTGCGGTAAATGATGTCGGCATTGTACCAGTGGTTGATGCCCGCGCCCATGATGACCATGGTTCTGCCGTCCGTCTTGATCGAGTTGTCCGCCATCTCACGCGCCGTATGAATGGCAAGCTCGGGCGAGACGCCCGTGTACTTTTCCTGCCAATGCGGCGTGTACGGCACATCATCCTCGTAGGACGAGGCCGCCTCGCCGCCGAGGCCGCGATCGATCGCATAGTTCGCCATCGTCAGGTCGTAGACCGTCGTCACGAGGCGCTCGCCCGCCGCCGTCTTGATTTTCTTGACCGGCACCATGCGCTTCAGGAGCATTTCCTCGCGCTCCGTGCCGAAGTACGGCAGAGTGACTTCGATTGCCTCATCCTTGATGTCGAGGACGGAAAGACGCGCCTTGATCGCCTCGCCCGTGTCGCTGTCCTCTTCTTTGAGATTCCACTTTGCCTGACGATCCCAGCGGTCGCCCATCGTGCCGTTCGGCACGACGAGTCTTTCCGTCATCTCATCCACGACGTAGAACTTGAAGTCGGCGTGCTTCTCGTCGGCGCGTCCCATATCCTTCGCGTTGAGGAAGCGTCCGGGCAGGAAGCTGCCGTCTTCTTTCTCGTCGAGGAGCACGAGGAACGGGAAATCCGTAAAGCGGCGCACATAGTCGACGAAGAACGGCACTTCCTTGTCGATGTAGTACTCCTTCAGGATGACATGCCCCATCGCCATGGCGAGCGCTGCGTCGCTGCCCGTGTGCAGGCTGATCCACGTGTCGGCGACCGTCGTCGACTCCGCGTAGTCGGGCGCGACGGAGACGACCTTCGTGCCCTTGTAGCGCACCTCCGTCAAGAAATGTGCGTCGGGCGTGCGCGTCAGCGGCACGTTCGAGCCCCATGTGATGATGTAGCCCGCATTGTACCAATCGCTCGACTCCGGCACATCTGTCTGGTCGCCCCAGACCTGCGGGCTTGCCGGCGGCAGATCGGCGTACCAGTCGTAGAAGGAAAGCCCCGCGCCGCCCATGAGTTGCATGAAGCGAAGCCCTGCGGCATAGCTGAGCATCGACTTCGCGGGAATGACGGAAAAGCCAAAGTTGCGGTCCGGACCGTACTTTTCCACCGTGTAGAGAAGCGACGAGGCGATGAGTTCCGACACCTCATCCCAATTCGAGCGCACGAAGCCGCCCATGCCGCGCGCCGCCTTGTAGCGCTTCTTCTTCGCGGGATCGTCGGCGATGCTGCGCCACGCCTCAAGCGCCGTCTTATGATTCTTTCTCGCCTCGCGCCAAAGCTCAGCGAGATCGCTCCTAAGGTACGGGTACTTGATGCGCAGCGGGCTGTAGAGATACCACGAGAACGAAGCGCCGCGCGGACAGCCGCGAGGCTCGAAATCCGGCATGTCGGGCGCGGTCTCCGGATAGTCGAGTGCCTGGTTCTCCCAAGCCACGAGGCCGTCCTTCACATAGATGTTCCAGCTGCACGACCCCGTACAGTTCACGCCGTGCGTCGAGCGCACCCGCTTGTCGAACGACCAGCGGTCGCGGTACATGTTCTCCCAGTCGCGCCCGCCCTCATGAATCTGTTGGTGGCCGCTCGCCGTCCGCTCCTTCGGGATAAGATAACGGAACTTCTGGAAAATGCTGCTCACTTCTCCATCTCCCTCCTGAGGAAATCTCGTTTCCTTAAAGAATACGGATATTTTCATCCGCACTTCTCTAACTTCTCTAATCCGATTTATTATAGCAAAATTTTCTCGGATTTGTCTTGTAACAAATATCACAGATGAAAAATTTTCTGTCGAATATGGGATATGCAGTGATAAATATTACTGCAAGTCGCTTTTCTTATGCTATACTAAGATGATATGGTATAATGATTTTCACCGAAGAAAGGAGTTTTTCCATGAAAAAAATCGCCCTTCTCCTCTCGTGCCTCACCCTCTTCGTTCTCGCGGGCTGCGGCACAGCGCCGAGCGCTTCGGACGCGAAGAAAGATTCCGTCGAGCTGCAGGTCTCCGCTGCCGCGAGCCTGACCGACGCGATGAATGAGCTGGCGACCGAGTACGCGAAGGTGCATCCTCAGACGAAGGTCGTCTTCAACTTCGGCAGCAGTGGCGCCCTGCAGCAGGCGATTGAGAACGGCGGCAGCGCCGACCTCTTCTTCTCGGCGGCGCAGAAGCAGATGGATGCGCTCGAAAAGGCGGGACTTCTCGCTGACGGCACGCGCAAGAACCTCCTCGAAAACGAAGTCGTGCTCATCGTTCCCAAGGATGGCGGTAAAGCGATCGCCTCCTTTGACGCGCTTGCGACGCCCGCAGCTTCGCGCATCGCTCTCGGCGAGCCGAAGGGCGTTCCTGTCGGCCAGTACACGGAGGAAATCCTCACGAAGCTCGGCATCCTCGACCAGGTGAAGGCCAAGGCGGTCTACGGCTCCGACGTGCGTCAGGTTCTCTCGTGGACGGAGACGGGCGACGCGGACTGCGGCGTCGTCTACGCGACGGACGCTGCCGTTTCCGACAAGGTCAAGGTCGCAGCGAAAGCTCCGGCAGGCTCGCACAAGCCCGTCATCTATCCCGCCGCCATCTTGAAGGACACGAAGCACATGGACGAGGCGAAATCCTTCCTCGACTTCGTTTCCTCGGAAAAGGGCATGGCGATCCTTGAAAAGTACGGCTTCAAAGCCGCCGGAAAATAATGGAACTTGAAGTCAAGATCCGCAAGAAGTTGCGCGGCTTCGATCTTGCCGTGGAATTTTCCGTGCGCGACGAGGTGCTCGCGCTGCTCGGCGCCTCGGGCTGCGGCAAGAGCATGACCTTGAAGTGCATCGCGGGCATCGAAAAGCCCGATGAAGGTCGCATCCTGCTCAACGGGCGCACGCTCTTCGACAGCGAAAAGGGCGTCAACCTCGCGCCGCAGAAGCGCCGCGTCGGCTACCTGTTTCAAGACTACGCCCTGTTTCCCAACATGACCGTGGCCGAGAACATCACGTTCTCGGCACGCGGCACGAAAGAAGAAAAGCGCAAGCTCCTCGAAAGGGAGCTTGCGCGCTTTTCGCTTGAGGGACTCGAAAACTCCTACCCCAAGGAACTTTCGGGCGGACAGAAACAGCGCACGGCGTTCGCGCGCATCCTCGCCTCCGATGCAGAGTTACTGCTGCTCGACGAGCCGTTTTCCGCGCTCGACAGCTACCTCAAGTGGCAATTGGAGCTGGAGCTGCTGCACCTCTTCGACTCCTACGGACGCGCCGCCGTCCTCGTCTCGCACGACCGCGGCGAAGCCTACCGCCTGGCCGATCGCATCGCCGTCCTGAGCAGCGGCGCACTCGAATCGCTCGGCACGAAGCACGCGCTCTTCGAGCAGCCCGGCACACTCGCGGCGACGCTCCTCACAGGCTGCAAGAATATCTCCCGCGCACGCCGCACGGCAGAGCATGAGCTCTTCGCCGAGGACTGGCAAATCACGCTGCACTCTGCCGCCCCCGTGCCCGAGAACCTCCGCCATGTCGGCATCCGCGCCCACTTCTTTTCCCTGCGCGAAGAAGCGGCGGAAAACACGCCGCGCATGGAAGCCGTGCAGATCATCGAGGATGCCTTTTCCTACCTCGTCATGGCGAAGAAGGCGGATTCGGACGCCGCGCCCGTGCGTTGGGAGATTGAAAAAATCGCTTGGCAAGGGCTGGGGCAGAAAGAATTCTATCTGCATTTTCCCGCCGATCGGCTCATCTTGCTCGAACGATAGGAGGCGCACATGGAATTTTCTCCCTTTTGGATCACCTTGAAGACGGCGACGGTCGCCACCTTCATCTCCTTCTTCCTCGGCATCGCCCTCGCCTACGCCGTCCTCCATCTGAGACGCTTCCAAGGCATTGCCGACGCCGTCATCACATTGCCCATGGTGCTGCCGCCGACCGTCGTCGGCTTCTTCCTCCTGCTCGTATTCGGCAGGAAAAGCCCTCTAGGGCAAATGCTCCTCGACTTCGGCATGCCGCTCGTCTTCACATGGAAGGCGACCGTCATCGCCGCCGTCGTCGTCTCGCTGCCCCTCATGTACCGCACGGCGCGCGGCGCCTTCGAGCAGCTCGACAAGAACATTGTCTATGCGGCACGCACACTCGGCATCTCCGAGTGGCGCATCTTCTGGCACATCCTCGTGCCGAACGCCAAGCACGGCATTGTTGCGGGACTCGTGCTGACGTTCACGCGTGCGCTCGGCGAGTTCGGCGCGACGATCATGTTCGCAGGCAACGTCCCCGGAACGACGCAGACGATGTCCACAGCGATCTACGCCGCCGTGCAGGCGAATGACTACGACCTCGCCTTCCAATGGGCGACGGCTCTCGTCCTCTTCTCCCTCGTCTTCGTCGCCGCCATGAACGCTTGGCTCGCGCGAAGCCGCGGCTAAAAAAATACGGACACAAAAAGCTTCCTGCTGCAGCGGCGCTACAGCAGGAAGCTTTTTTATTTCAAGTTGTTTGCGAGGGGACTGCGCCTTACATCATGCCCGGCATACCGCCGCCCATGCCCGGTGCGCCCATCGGCATCGGAGGCTCCTTCTCCGGCTTGTCCGCCACGAGCGTCTCCGTCGTCAGAACCATCGCCGCGATGCTCGCCGCATTCTGCAGAGCGGAACGCGTGACCTTCGCCGGGTCGACGATGCCCGCGCCGATCATGTCGACGTACTCGCCCGTCAGAGCGTTGAAGCCCGTGCCGTTCGCCGACTTCTTGACGTTCTCGACGACGACGGAACCTTCGAGACCCGCGTTGTTCGCAATCTGGCGAACCGGTTCCTCGATGGCGCGCTTCACGATGTTGATGCCCGTCTGCACGTCGCCCTCGGCGCTCAAAGCGTCAAGCGCAGGCAGGATGTCGACGAACGTCGTGCCGCCGCCGGCGACGATGCCCTCTTCGACCGCCGCACGCGTAGCATTCAGAGCGTCCTCGATGCGCAGCTTCTTGTCCTTCATCTCGACCTCGGTCGCAGCGCCGATCTCGATGACGGCGACGCCGCCCGCGAGCTTTGCGAGGCGCTCCTGCAGCTTCTCCTTGTCGAAGTCCGAAGTCGTCTCCGCAACCTGCTTCTTGATCTGCTCGACGCGCGCGTCGATCGCAGCCTTGTCGCCGGAGCCGTCAACAATCGTCGTCTCTTCCTTCGAAGCGCGAACCTGACGCGCCTGACCGAGATCCTCGATCTCGACGCTGTCGAGCTTCCTGCCGACTTCCTCGGAGATGACCGTGCCGCCCGTCAGGATAGCGATGTCTTCGAGCATCGCCTTGCGGCGGTCGCCGAAGCCCGGAGCCTTGACGGCAAGAGCCTTGAACGTGCCGCGCAGCTTGTTGACGACGAGCGTCGCAAGCGCCTCACCGTCGAGATCCTCGGCGATGATCATCAGTTCCTTGCCCTGCTTTACGACCTTCTCAAGAATCGGCAGGATGTCGGCAATCGCCGAAATCTTGCGATCCGTGATGAGGATGTACGGATTGTCGAGAACGGCTTCCATCTTGTCCGTGTCCGTGACCATGTAGGGGGAGATGTAGCCGCGGTCGAACTGCATGCCCTCGACGACCGAGAGGTTCGTGTCCATGGACTTCGACTCCTCGACCGTGATGACGCCGTCCTTGCCGACCTTCTCCATCGCCTCTGCGATCAGCTCGCCGACTTCCTCGTCACCCGAGGAAATCGCCGCGACCTGCGCGATCGCCGCCTTGCCCTCGACCTTCTTCGAGTTGCTCTTGATCTCATCGACGAGCTTCTTGACCGCCTGGTCGATGCCCTTCTTGAGGATCATCGGGTTCGCGCCCGCAGCGACGTTCCTCATGCCCTCGTGGATCATCGCCTGCGCGAGAAGCGTAGCCGTCGTCGTGCCGTCGCCCGCGATGTCGTTCGTCTTCGTCGCGACTTCCTTGACGAGCTGTGCGCCCATGTTCTCAAACGGATCTTCGAGTTCGATGTCCTTCGCAATCGTCACGCCGTCGTTCGTGATCGTCGGTGCGCCGAACTTCTTGTCGAGAACAACGTTGCGACCCTTAGGCCCAAGCGTGACCTTTACGGCATTTGCCAAAGCGTCGACGCCCTTGCCGAGCGCACGGCGCGCTTCTTCATTGAACAAAACCTGCTTTGCCATGGTAAAACCTCCCAATATCTATCGAATCTATCGAATCTGCGCTCTCTCAGACAAATCTCAGAGAACCGCGAGGATGTCGCTCTCGCGAACGATCAAGTAGTTCTGCTCGTCGACCTTGACTTCAGAACCCGAGTACTTCGAGAAGATAACCTTGTCGCCCGTCTTGACTTCCATCTGCGCGCGCGTGCCGTTGTCGAGCATCTTGCCCGTGCCGACTGCGACGACTTCGCCTTCCTGCGGCTTCTCCTTCGCCGTGTCTGGCAGCACGATGCCGCTCGCCGTCTTCATATCGCCTTCCGAAACCTTGATGACAACTCTGTCGCCCAATGGCCTGATCATGTTTATCTTCCTCCCAAATCAACGGAATCGCTGACGAATCAGCTCTTCCTAAATTCTTTTTGTTAGCACTCGCGTTGCTTGAGTGCTAATCACAGTTCTTATATTACTCATTTTTCGACAAATAGTCAAGGACTTTTTTTGATTTTTTGACCTTTTAGGGAGAAATCTACTGAAACCGTTCAAGAAATCACGCCCATGAGCGCAGATCGATTGGCAAATTTTTCTTAATCTCGGCACGCAATGTCCACGAAATGGCGGTTTGTGCGTGTGCTTTGTACCAAAAAGAACGGCCTATTCTTCCCATCATCAAAATGCCGTCAGGCTTCCAAACTGTTCTCATTGAGCAGGAAATCATAGACGCTCATCAGCAGCACGCCCTTTTCATTATAGTGCGGCGCAGGCGTATTCTTCGTGATGATCATACGCTTGAAAAAATCGCCCGTCAGCATCAGCGAGCGCTGCTCCTGCTCCATCTTTGCGGCATCAGGCAACGCGTAGGCGGATTGGATATAGTACCGCTTCGATCCCTTGTTGCAGACGAAATCAATCTCAAGCTGTCTGCGAATGCTGCCGCCCTTTTCATTCCTGTCGTTCTGCACGATGACGCCGACATCCACATTGAAGCCGCGAACCTTCAGTTCATTGAAGATGATATTCTCCATGCTGTGCGTCTCTTCCAACTGTCGGAAATTCAGCCGGGCATTTCTCAGTCCCATGTCCGTAAAGTAATATTTCAAAGGAGTGTCCATATATTTCTTTCCCTTCACATCATAGCGCATGGCGCTGTCGATCAGGAAAGAATCACAGAGATAATCAATATATCGCTTGATCGTGCTGTTGCTGATGCTCTTTTTCTTGACAGATTTGAAAGTCGCCGACAACTTTTCCGGATTCGTCAGCGAGCCGATGGCAGAGGAAAGGATGTTCAAAATATCTTCTAGTTCCGCCTTGTTGCGAATGTTGTGCCTGCCGATAATATCGGAAATGTACGTTTCTTCAAAGAGCGATTTCAAAAAAGCGATTTTCTGCTCCGCCGTCGTAAAACTCAGCACGAGCGGCAAACCGCCGTAGAGCATATATTCATTCCAGCCATCCTGCTTCGTACCGTTATAGACTGACATGAACTCTGCAAAGTTCAACGGATACAGGTGAATCTCGTCGCCGCGCCCACGGAACTCCGTGATCACATCCTTCGACAGAAAACGCGCATTGCTGCCCGTCACATAGACGTCCACATTCTTCATGCGAATGAGGCTGTTCAAGACGGCCTCAAATTCGTCCAGAAGCTGCACTTCGTCGAGAAGCACATAATACATGTCATCGCCCGTAATCCGTTCCTGCAAATGCGGGTACAGCACATCAGGATCACGAAACCGCTTGTTTTCAAAAGCATCAAATGCGATCTCGATGATATGCGCCTCATCAATTCCCTCAAAAAGCAGATGTTCCTTGAAAAGACTAAAAAGAAGATACGATTTCCCGCACCGCCGCAAACCCGTCACTACTTTGATCAAACCATTATGCTTTTTGCTGATCAGCGCATCAAGGTAGCGATCTCGTTTTATTTCCATACTCCATGCCTCCTATTGAAGATTTCTGCGGCATTACGCAAAAATCTTCAACAGTATGATGCATCGTCTATTCCTGGCGTGATTCCTCACCCCAGCACCAGTCCCACCGGGCAATGATCGCTGCCGAAGACCTCGTTGTGGATCGTCGCTTCCTTGATCTTCGGCGCGAGGCGGTCGGAAACGAGGAAGTAGTCGATGCGCCAGCCTGCATTCGTCTCACGCGCCTTGCGAAGATACGACCACCATGTATAGATGCCCGTCTTGTCGGGGTAGAGCGCGCGGAACGTGTCGGTGAAGCCCGCTTGGAGAAGCTCCGTCATCTTCTCGCGTTCCTCGTCGGTGAAGCCTGCATTCTTGCGGTTCGTCTTGGGATTCTTGAGGTCGATTTCCGTATGCGCCACATTGAGGTCGCCGCAAACGACGACGGGCTTCTTCGCATCAAGCGTCAAAAGATAGTCGCGGAACGCCTCCTCCCACGTCATGCGATAAGCGAGCCGCTCAAGGCCGCGCTGCGAATTCGGCGTGTAGACCGTCACGAAGTAGAGATCATCGAACTCCAGCGCGATGACGCGCCCCTCGTGATCGTGCTCTTCGATGCCGAGGCCGTAGCTGACGGAAAGCGGCTCGATGCGGCTGAAGACCGCCGTGCCCGAGTAGCCCTTCTTCTCCGCACTGTTCCAATACTGCTTGTAGCCCGTAAGCTCCAAGATTGCCTGCTCCGGCTGCATCTTCGTCTCCTGCACGCCGAAGACGTCGGCGTCGAGCGCCTTGAACGACTGCATGAAGCCCTTGCCGAGGCAAGCGCGCAGACCATTGACATTCCATGATACAAAACGCATGATATTTCCCCCTCAGCCCTGCACGGGATCGCCGACGAAGTAGAGATAGAGGACGACGATGATGCCGAGCACGATGCGATACCAGCCGAACGCCTTGAAATCGTTGTTCTTGATGTAGCGCAGCAGGAACTTGATCGAAAGGATCGACACGACGAATGCCGTCGCCATGCCCACTACGAGAATCAAGATCTCGCTGCCCGTGTAGTGCCAGCCAAACTTGACCATCTTCAAGAGACTCGCGCCGAACATGACGGGAATGGCGAGGAAGAACGTGAATTCCGCCGCCACATAGCGCGACGTGCCGAAGAGGATGCCGCCCAAGATCGTCGCGCCCGAGCGCGACGTGCCCGGCACGAGAGACAGCACCTGGAACAGGCCGATGATGAACGCCGTCTTGTAGTCGAGCCGCTCGATCTCGCGCACGCGCGGCGTGCGGCGCTTATTGTACGTCTCGACGACGAGGAACATGACGCCGTAGAAGATCAAGGTCGCCGCGACAACAGGCGCCGTCATGAAGTGCTCTTCCATGAACTTGTTGAACAAGAGTCCGATGACCGCCGCCGGCACGCAGGCAAGGATGACCTTGTACCAGAGCTGCCACGTATCGCGCTTCTCCCAGCTTGACTTCCAGCTTGAAAACGGGTTGAGCTTCTCAAAGTTCAGCACGACGACGGCAAGGATGGCGCCGAGCTGTATGACGACGAGGAACATGTCCATAAAGGACTTCGACACGTCGAGCTTGATAAATTCGTCGACGAGGATCATATGACCCGTACTGCTGATCGGCAGCCACTCCGTCAGACCTTCGACGATACCCAGGACAACCGTTTTCAAAAGCTCCATAATACTTAAATCCACACAGAATCCCCCTAATTCTCCCTACGAGATATTGAACGGGAACATTATACCACAGTTGCCGCGTCGTTGGAACAAAAAGGATTGCTCTTTCCATTCGCAAAATTGCGGAATCACTGCCCCCATGAATCCTTAAATTATAAAAGATAATAGATCTTATTTGTGAATCCGTACCATTTATGCTATAATGGGAGCGATGAATTTGCGGGCAAAGTTCCGCCCCTATATCGCAAAGGAGGATTTTTCATGCACAAGATGTTGAACCAGCTTCTTTCCGACCTCGTCGTCGAATATCACAAACTTCAGCACTACCACTGGTACGTCAAGGGTCCCGACTTCTTCCCCGTTCACGCGCAGTTGGAAAGCTACTACGACGGCGTGCGCGAAGACATCGATGCCATCGCCGAGAGCCTGCTGCAGATCAACCACGAGCCGCTGTCGTCCCTCAAAGACTTCCTCGCAACCGCGAAGATTGAAGAAGCGAAGCCCGGCTTCGTGACCTCGGACGAGATCCTCGCCGAAGTCGAGAAGGACTTCTCCTATATCTACGAGCAGGTGCGCAGCCTCAAGAAAGCTGCCGACGAGGCGAACCGCTACGTCACTTCCATGCTCATGGACGACCTCATCAAGAAATACGTCAAGTCGCTGTGGATGCTTCGTCAGGCGCGCATGAAGTAAGAGAAACCGCAGCATGAACAGTCAAAAATGGGCGATGCACGGATATGCATCGCCCATTTTTTCATTTCGTGCCACCCTTCAGGTCTTGAACTTGGCGGCCGCCGCATTGAGGTCGTGTGCCATATCGGAGAGACCGCGCGTACTTGCAGCGATCTCTTCTTACGCTTGCACGATCTTGCTGAAGTCAGCGACCTCGCGCAGGAGATCGTCGACGCCCTTCAAGAGGGCGAGGCGATTCTTGCGAATCTTCTCGTCGTCCGCCATGACCATGACGGCGTCAAAAAAGGCGTTGATCGGCTCGGCAAGATCCTTGAAATCGTCGATGGCGCCGACGAAGTCGTGCGCCTCGATGAGGCTCTCAGCTGCACTCCTAGCGGAAGCGTAGGCCTTCATCAGTTCCTTCTCCTCGTCCGTCTCGAAGAGCGCTGCATCGACGTGCGCTTCGCCCTTCTCCGCCTTCGCCGCGAGGTTCGCCACGCGCACGAAGGCCTGCACGGCGTCCGCCATGCCGGGCGCGGCAAGCTGATCTCTGACCGCCTTCGCCGCGAGCAGCACGCGGCGCACGTCGTCGACATTGCCGAGCACGGCGTCAGCGATGTCGTAGCGTATGCCTTCTTCGGCGAGCACGTTCTTGAGGCGCAGGCGCATGAAGTCAGCGACGTCCGCCTGCATCTTCTCGCGCACCGCCGCGTCCGTGATCTTGAGCAGATCCATCGTCCAGTCCACGAGGTCATGCAGGGATATGGCAACGCCCGCCTCGATGATGCTGTGCACCATGCCGAGCGCCTGGCGGCGCAGGGCAAAGGGATCTTGAGAACCCGTCGGAATCAGGCCGCGACTGAACGTCGCGACGATGTTGTCCATCTTGTCCGCGAGACTCACGACGAGTCCCGCACGCGTCTTTGGCTGCGCATCGCCCGCGAAGCGCGGCATGTAGTGCTCGTCAATCGCAAGAGCTACGTCCTCACCCTCGCCGTCGAGACGCGCGTACTCCTTGCCCATGACGCCCTGCAGCTCCGTAAACTCCGTGACCATTCCCGTCACGAGATCCGCCTTGGAAAGGAGCGCTGCACGCATCGCCGCTTTCTTCTCGGCATCATTCGCACCGATGGCATCAGCGATTTTTCCTGCGAGCTTTTCGAGACGCAGTGATTTATCGTAGACCGTGCCAAGCCCTTCCTGGAACACGACGGTCTTGAGCTTTTCCAAATGCTCCGCAAGGCTCTTCTTCCTGTCCTCGTCGAAGAAGAACTGCGCGTCGGCGAGGCGCGCGCGCAGCACGCGCTCGTTGCCGTGCTGCACCGTCTCAAGGTACTCTTTCCCGCCGTTTCGCACCGTGAGGAAGAGCGGCAGGAGCTTGCCGTCCGCCGACTTCACGGGGAAGTAGCGCTGATGGTCGCGCATCGGCGTGATGACGGCGTCAGGCGGCAGCGCGAGGTACTTGTCCTCGAAACTTCCCGCAAGCGCTGTCGGATACTCGACGAGGTAAAGCACCTCTTCGAGGAGATTCGGCGTGATTTCCGCCGTGCCACCATGCGCCTTCGCCGCTTCGACGAGGCCCTCCTCAATCAGAGCCTTGCGCCGCGCGGGATCGACGATGACGAAGGCCTTCTCGCACGCCTCCTCGTAATGCGCGGCATCCTCAATCGTGAAGTCGCCCGTGCTGAGGAAGCGATGGCCGCGCGATGTATTGCCGCTCTTGACACATGCAAGCTCGAAGGGCACGATCTGATCGCCGTAGAGCGCGACGAGCCAGCGCAGGGGACGGATGAAGCGGAAGTCGAGGTCACCCCAGCGCATGCTGTTCGGAAGCGGAAGACCTGAAATGAGATCGGGCAGCATCTTTGCCAGCACCTTTTCCGCACTCTCTCCCTTTTCCTCGACGAGCGCATAGACGTAGCCGTCACGCACGACGAGATCTTGCGCCTTCAATCCCTGTCCGCGCGCGAAGCCTTCCGCCGCCTTCGTCGGCTTGCCTGCCGCATCAAACGCCACCTGCACGGAGGGACCGCGCTTCTCCTCAGCGACGTCCTCCTGCTTTTCTGCGAGTCCTTCGACGACGAGCGCGAGACGGCGCGGCGTGCCGAGCGTCCGCACCGCGCCGTGCACGAGGCGCAGTTCCTTCAGAGCCTTCTTCGCGTTCTCGCCAAGCTCCTTGAGCATCCCGGGCATCGCATGTGCCGGAATTTCCTCCGTACCGATCTCCAACAACAAATCCTTGCTCATGCTTTCGCCCCCCTCTTCAGCATCGGATAGCCAAGTTCCTCGCGCTGCTTCAGATAGCACCGGGCGCAGAGGCGTGCGAGTTTGCGCACGCGCCCGATGAACGCCGTGCGCTCCGACACGCTGATCGCGCCGCGCGCGTCGAGCAGATTGAAGGCGTGTGAGCACTTCAAAACGTAATCGTAGGCGGGATGGACGCGCCCCAGTTCGATGATGCGCACGGCCTCCTTCTCGTACTTGTCAAAAAGATCGAAGAGAAGAGCCTCATCCGACAAGTCGAAGGAATACGCCGACTGCTCGACTTCGTTCTGATGGAAGACGTCGCCGTATGTATAATCCGCTGTCCACTGGATGTCGAAGACGTTCTCGACGCCCTGAATGTACATGGCAAGACGCTCCAGCCCATAGGTGATCTCTGAAGAGACGGGCTTGACGTCAACACTGCCGACCTGCTGGAAATAGGTGAACTGCGTGATCTCCATGCCGTCGAGCCAGACTTCCCAGCCAAGACCCCATGCGCCCAAGGTCGGCGACTCCCAGTTGTCCTCGACGAAGCGGATGTCGTGCTGCTTGGGATCGATGCCGAGGCTTTCAAGACTTTCGAGGTAAAGCTCCTGGATATTGTCGGGCGACGGCTTCATGATGACTTGGAACTGATGGTGCTGATACAGACGATTCGGATTGTCACCGTAGCGCCCGTCCGCCGGACGGCGCGAAGGCTCGACATAGGCGACGTTCCACGGCTCGGGTCCCAAGACGCGCAGGAAGGTCGCGGGATTCATCGTGCCCGCGCCCTTCTCCACGTCATACGGCTGCGCTAGGATGCAGCCTTGCTCGCTCCAGAACTTCTGCAGAGCGAGGATGATCTCCTGAAACTTCAAATCGAACAACTCCTTATCTCGCGAAACGGACAAAAAAACGCCCCGCCCCGCAACAAAAATGTCACAGGGACGAGACGTATCCCGCGGTTCCACCCTGATTGACGCCGCCGTGCAGCAAAGCATGCTGCGGCAAACGCCCACCTTGAATTTTATTGAACTGATGCTCCAAAGCGCCCGTCACTCCCAAGAACCGCGCAAGAATCGTGCGCCGCCCTGACGGTCTTCCACTGCCACCGTCTCGCTGTACGGAAGTTCCTTTTCTTCTTCATCGCATGTTTAGTTTAGCAAAGGACATGGCGGCTGTCAATGGAGGGACTATCATTTGTTTATCATACCCAGTTTTCCGCCTTGTTGGAATTTCAGCATCGCGGCCATTTGGCATGAAATCTTCCGTGAAGCCATTGACCCCTTTCATGAAGATCTCCCACTTTTCCTCTTCTGAGATGGACTTGTTTTCTTGACCGTCCATGCCGAGCTGCTGCAGCGCCAACCTTTTTAAAAGCTGCGGCACATTCGATCTCTTCGCACGCGCCGCCTTCACAAATTTTCTGCGCTCCATATTGTTAAGCGGAACATTCACCATACGCATAGCAGCCACCTCCCTACAAATGATTATATTTCATCCAATCGTATGCCGTCAAGGCAAACTGCACGTTCCAACGCCCGTTTCCCCACGCGCCGCCTTCCAGCCGAGCGCCGCCTGCCTCGCACGGATGAAATCGGCGTAGATGCCGCGCTCTTGCAAAAGTTCCTCATGCGTGCCGCGCTGCACAATCCTTCCCTCAGAGACGACGATAATCTGCCGCGCGTTCCGCACGGTGTTGAGCCGATGCGCGATCATGATGACCGTCTTGCCTTTCGTCAGCGATTCCATCGCCTTTTGCAGACGATCTTCGTTCTCGGGATCGACATTCGCCGTCGCCTCGTCGAAGATGATGATCGGCGCGTCCTTCAAGATGGCACGCGCAATGGAAATGCGCTGGCGCTCACCGCCCGAAAGGCTCGCGCCACCGTCTCCGATCACAGTATCGTAGCCCTCGGGCAGCGCCTCGATGAAGTCGTGGCAGCAGGCCTCGCGTGCAGCGGCGACAACTTCCTCGTGCGTTGCCGTCGGCTTGCCGAAGCGGATGTTGTTTTCTATCGTATCGCGGAAAAGATAGACGTTCTGGAAGACGATGCTGATCTGTCGCATCAAAGATTCGAGCGTGTAGTCGCGCACATCATGTCCGCCGACCTTGATGCTGCCGTCCGCCACATCCCAGAAGCGTGCGATGAGATGGCAGAGTGTCGTCTTGCCCGAGCCGCTCGGACCGACGATCGCCGTCAAGGCGCACTCAGGAATCGCCAATGAAACATCATCAAGAATCTTTCGCGTACCGTAGAAAAAGTCGACGTGTTCGAAGGAAACATCGTGATGCTCCGGCTCGATATCCGTGCCGCCCGAATCCATCTGCGGCAGATCCGCCGCCCGCTCCGCCTGCTCGATGGAGCTTGTCACAACGCGCAGGATCATCAGCATGCTTCCCGTAGACTCAATCTGCGAGAAAATCAGAAACGAGAGCACCAGTCCCATGAGAGCTGTCAGAAGATCCATCGTACCTGCCTCGTAAGAAAACAAGGCGACGAACATGATCAAGACGCTGAAGAGGCGCAGCGTCGTCTCCTGCGCGATGGCGTACGGCGTGAAGATCTTTTCGATGGCGAGATTCGCCGCACGGCTCTCATCAAGGGCTTCACGCACGCGCGCATCACCCTTGCCGCGCAGGTTGAACGCCTTGATGACGGGCATTCCCTCGATCTGCTCGAGAACCGCCTCGACCAGTTTCGCCTGCGCCTTCTGCCGCTTCGGCGCAAGGCTGCGCGACTTCTTTTCCACCGAGGAGGTCACGAGCAAGTAGCAGAGGACGCCGAGGATGAAGAGTACGCCGATGCGCCACTGCCAGAAAAGCAGCATGGGCATGAGGATCAGCGTATTCAAAAAGCCACTCAAAAGGGTGACCAAGAGGCGCGGCGCCGTGTTCTCCACATCGTTCAGAACCGTTGTCGCAACACCCGTAAGCTCACCTCTGCTGCTTTCGTCAAAATAGCCCATGGGAACCGTCTTGAGCTTGTCGCCGATGACGATGCGCTTTTGTGCCACCATGAAGTAGCCGGCATGGACGCGCTGCAGCTGCGAAAAATAATGGGCAACCGCCCTGCCCGTCACGCTCAATGCGAGCAGCCCCAGAGAAGAAAGCGCAGCCTCCGCCGTACCCCTTCCTTCGACCAAGGCCTGCAAGATGATGTAGATCGCCGTGATCTGCAAGATGTGAAAAAGCGCGTAAACGATGCCCAGAGCGAGCGACTTGTTGAGGTTTCCCCGCTCCTTTCCCGCAAAATGCCAAATCATCTTCAGCGCTTCAAGCATGGCAATCACCATCCTTTGCTCCGACATGCGCGTGCCACATCGCGCGATACGCTGTGCTCTTTTCAAGCAGCTCCTCGTGCGTGCCGCTCGCCGCAACCATGCCCGCTTCTATGAGGAAGATCTTGTCGGCGTCCGTAATCGTCGACAGCCGATGCGCGATGATGATGACCGTCTTCCCCGCGATGAGACGTGCGACCGCCCGCTGCAGGATCGCCTCGTTCTCAGGATCGACATAGGCAGTCGCCTCGTCGAGCACGACGATCGGCGCATCCTTCAAGACGGCGCGCGCGATGGCGATGCGCTGACGCTCGCCGCCCGATACATGACTGCCGCCCGTGCCGACGCGCGTGTCATAACCATGCGCAAGCCGCAGGATGAAGTCCTCGCATCCCGCAGCTCGCGCGGCGCGCTCGACCTCCTCGTCGGAGGCCTGCGGCCTGCCCATGCGAATGTTCTCACGAATGCTGTCGTCGAAGAGATAGGCATCCTGTGCAACGAAGGAAACGAGATCATAGAGCTGCGCGAGCGGAATATCCGTACTCTCCCTGCCGCCGATCTTCAAGCTGCCCGAATCTATATCCCAATATCCGGCAATCAGGCGTGCGAGCGTCGTCTTGCCGCTGCCGCTCTGTCCGACGAATGCGTTCAAGGTATGCGGTGCAAGCGCAAGGCTCACGCCGTGCAGCACTTCCTTGCCGTCTTGGTAGGAAAAGCGCACATCCGTAAGCTCGATGCCCGCATCGAAAAGCTCGACATCCGATGTGCCATGATGCTGCTCCTCCGCTCTCAGCAGCTTGTCAGCCGAAGCGACGACTGTCCCGACCTGCGACACCGTGTCAATGAACCCCAGGGCCTCGATCAACGGCCCTGCGACTCCCAGAGAAAGAATCACCGCCGTCACGAACACTTCCATGCTCATGTAGTCCTGCATGTAAAGAAGCCAGCCGCCGGGCAAAACCGTCAGCAGTGTCGTCGGCGCAATCGTCATCGCCAAGGAGATGGGAAATTGGCAGTCCTTCATCCACTGATAGAAATATGCGGCATTCGCCACGATGCTACGCGAAAACTTCTCGTAGGACGCCGCGCCCTGGTTGAACGCCTTGATGACCTCGATGCCGCCGATGTACTCGACGATAGCAGCATTCATCGTCTCCGTCGCCGCCACCGACGCCTCGAAGCGCTCCTTGTAATCGCGCATGGCAAAGCTCAGGCAGAAGAGCCCGACGGGGATGGAAACGATTGCCAGAATAGCCATGCGCCAATCAAGCACAAGCAGATAGCAGAAGATGCAGAAAGGGCCGACGAGATTCGCCGTCAGCTCGGGCAGAAGATGCGCGAGCGTGCGCTCCGTGCTCTCCACCTGATCGACGATGATATGCTTGACCTCGCCGACAGGCAGATCCGCGACCGTGCCGAGCGGCAGCTTCGGCAGCTTCTGCAGGATCTTCCAGCGAACTTCGCGCAGAATGGAGAACGCCGCCTTATGCGAGACGGAAAGCGCGTACGCATAGAGGATGCCGCGCAGAAGATAGCCGACAAACGCGGCGAAGCACAGCAGAAAAACCTCATCCCTTTGCAGCCCCCGTCCTGCCAGAAGCGCCGCGAGGAGTGACGATACGACGAAATACGGCACAAGTCCGCAGAGCACTGCCGTAACAGAAAGGAAAATCGAAAAGAGAAGCCTGCCGTGCTCCTCTTCATCCAACTCCCACAGACGCAGCAAAGCGCTTTTCGCATCCATGTCCGCACCTCCTCAATATTTTCCATTTGGATTCCATGATAAGTTTAGCGAATCTTTAGATAATGATATGTAAATCTATTATCAATGATAATCTATATCGTTATATCATACTTCGCACTGCAATTCAAGAATAAAGTTTTATTAACGCTTTTCTGCGACACAAAACAGCATCCGTCAAAGAAAAAAGGGCTGCCGCACAAATCGTGCGGCAGCCCTTTTCTTTGCAGCAAACCTCGCCTTACTTGCCGGCGAGCTTCTTGTAGCCTGCGAGCCTCATCTTGGCGTCGTTCTCCGTCTTCTCGAAAAGTGCGTCGGCAGCCTCGGGGAAGCTGCGCTTCAAGGAAGCATAGCGGACTTCGCCCTGCAGGAATTCCTGGAACTTGCTGAAATCCGGCTCCTTCGAATCGAGCGTGAACGGATTCTTGTCCGTGCCAACGAGCGTCGGGTTGAAGCGGTAGTTCGCCCAGTAACCGCAGGCGTTGGCGCGCTTGCCCTCTTCCTGGCTGCAGCCCATGCCAATGCGGATGCCATGGTTGATGCACGGCGCATAAGCGATGATGAGCGAAGGTCCTTTATAAGCCTCGGCTTCCTTGATCGCCTTCAAGACCTGGTTGTGGTCGGCGCCCATGTTGACCTGTGCGACGTAGACGTAGCCATAGGACATCGCCATCATGCCGAGATCCTTCTTCTTCGTCTTCTTGCCCGTCGCAGCGAACTCTGCAATCGCAGCCGCCGGCGTGGACTTCGAAGCCTGACCACCCGTGTTGGAGTAGACCTCCGTATCGAAAACGAAAACATTGACATCCTCGCCCGAAGCGAGCACATGATCGACGCCGCCGTAGCCGATATCGTAAGCCCAGCCGTCGCCGCCGAAGATCCACTGCGAACGCTTCACGAAGTAGTCGCGCTCATCGTAAATCTTGTTCAGAAGCTCGTCCGTGCCCTTCTCCTTTTCGAGAAGTTCCGTCAACTTGTCAGCGCGCTCGCGCGTGCCTTCGCCCTCGGCCATGTTGTCCTTCCAGTCCTTCAAAGCAGCCTGGAGATCTGCACTTCCCTTG
Source organism: Selenomonas sp. CM52 (assembly GCF_000292955.1). NCBI lineage: Bacteria > Bacillati > Bacillota > Negativicutes > Selenomonadales > Selenomonadaceae > Selenomonas > Selenomonas sp. CM52. The sequence continues at coordinate 23,366 of NZ_ALNM01000047.1, read as the reverse complement.
CCGTCCGCAAGCGCCGCATCGACATCGGCCGCAATGCGGTCACGGATCGCACGAACGCCGAGGAACATGCCAAGACCGAACTCTGCATTGTCCTCGAAGAGGGAGTTCGCCCAAGCCGGGCCATAGCCCTTCTCGTTCTTCGTGTACGGCATCGCCGGTGCGCTGCCGCCCCAGATCGACGAGCAGCCCGTAGCATTCGAGATCATCATGCGATCGCCAAAGAGCTGCGTGAGGAGCTTCGCGTACGGCGTTTCGCCGCAGCCTGCGCAAGCGCCCGAGAATTCGAGCAGCGGCTTCTCAAACTGCGAGCCGATGACCGTATCCTTCTTCATCGGGTTCTTCTTCGGTGCGACCTTCGTCGCATCGACGCCATAGTCGAAGTAGACCTGCTTCGCCTTGAGATCGTCGTCGAGCGGCTTCATGTCGAGCGCCTTCGCCGGGCAGACCTGCGCGCAGTTGCCGCAGCCGAGGCAGTCCATCGTGGAGACGGCAATCGTGAAGTTGTAGTCCTTGATCGCCTTGGTCTTCTTCCACGGGAAGCCCTCCGGCGCCGCATCCTTCTCGGCGTCCGTCGTGAGCACGGGACGAATGGTCGCATGCGGGCAGACATAGGAGCACTGATTGCAACCGATGCACTTCTCGGCATTCCATACGGGAACATTGATCGCCGTGCCGCGCTTCTCGTAAGCCGCGCCGCCGACGGGGAACGTACCGTCGACCATTTCCTCAGCGAACTGCGAAACCTTGAGACGGTCGCCTTCCTGACGGTTCATGACGTTCTGAACGCCCGTGATGAACGCCGGAATATCATGCGCTTCTTCCTTCTCGTCCTCAGCATTCGCCCAGTCCGCAGGAACATTGACGCGATGCAGAGCCTCGATGCCCTTGTCGATGGCGCCGTTGTTCATGTCGACAATCTTCTGACCCTTCTTGCCGTACGATGTGACGACAGCATCCTTGAGGTACTTGACAGCCGTTTCAATCGGAATGATGTTCGCGAGCTTGAAGAACGCGGACTGCATGACCATGTTGAAGCGGCCGCCGAGGCCGAGCTCCTTGGCGATTTCCACAGCGTTGACCGTGTAGAACTCGATGTCGTTCTTCGCGATGTAGCGCTTCATGTAGGCGGGCAGGTGCTTCGAGAGATCCTCCTCGTTCCAGACCGTGTTGAGCAGGAACTTGCCGCCGCGCTTGAGGCCTGCGAGGAGATCGTACTTCGTCACGTACGACTGCTGCGAACACGAGATGAAGTTCGCGTTGTGAATGAGATACGGCGAATTGATCGGAGACTTGCCGAAGCGCAGATGCGACATCGTGATGCCGCCGGACTTCTTCGAGTCGTAGGCGAAATACGCCTGCGCATACATGTCGGTCTTGTCGCCGATGATCTTGATGGCGCTCTTGTTCGCGCCGACCGTGCCGTCCGAGCCAAGACCCCAGAACTTGCAGGCCGTCGTGCCTTCCGGCGTAAGATCGACGTCCTCGGGGTACTCAGCGAGCGACGTATGCGTGACATCGTCGTCGATGGCAATCGTGAAGCCATGCTTCGGATCGTCCTTCTTGAGTTCCTCGTAGACCGAGAGGACATGATCGGGCGTCGTGTCCTTGCCGCCGAGACCGTAGCGGCCGCCGACGATGACAGGGTTCATGTCGGAGTTGTAGAACGCCGCCTTGACATCGAGGTAGAGCGGCTCGCCGATCGCGCCCGGCTCCTTCGTGCGGTCGAGGACAGCGATCTTCTTGACCGTCTTCGGCAGATACTTGAAGAAATGCTCGAGCGAGAACGGACGATAGAGATGCACGGAAAGAAGGCCGACCTTTTCACCCTTGGAATTGAGATAATCCACGGCTTCGCCGGCCGTCTGACAGATCGAGCCCATGGCGATGATGATGCGCTCGGCATCCTTTGCACCATGATAGTCGAAGAGATGGTGCTCGCGTCCCGTGATCTTCGCGAGATCTGCCATGGCTTCCTCGACAAGCTCAGGCAGCGCTTCATAGTACTTGTTGGCGGCTTCCTGCGACTGGAAGTAGATATCCGGGTTCTGCGCCGTACCGCGGATGACCGGATGATTCGGGTTCAGTGCGCGTGCACGGAACTCCTTGACCGCATCCCAGTCGAGGAGTTTCGCAAGATCGTCAAAGTCGATGACTTCGATCTTCTGAATCTCATGCGACGTGCGGAAACCGTCGAAGAAGTTGATGAAAGGCACGCGGCCCTTGATGGCGACGAGATGCGCGACAGCGGCGAGATCCATGACCTCCTGCACGCTCGCCTCACACAGCATCGCACAGCCCGTCTGACGCGCTGCCATGACATCGCGCTGATCGCCGAAAATATTGAGGGAGGAAGTCGCCAGAGCACGGGCGCTCACATGGAAGACACCGGGAAGGAGCTCGCCGGCAATCTTGTAGAGGTTCGGGATCATCAGCAGAAAGCCCTGCGAAGCCGTGTACGTCGTCGTCAGAGCGCCTGCCTGCAAAGAGCCGTGCACAGCGCCTGCAGCGCCTGCCTCGGACTGCATCTCGATGACGCGCACCTTCTGACCGAAGATGTTCTTCGTTCCCTTCGCCGCCAGAGCGTCGACATGCTCCGCCATCGGCGAGGACGGCGTGATCGGGTAGATGGCGGCAACATCGGTGAATGCGTAGGAAATATATCCCGCAGCCGTGTTGCCGTCCATGGTCTTCATTTTTTTGCTCATGTTTTGAATTGCTCCCCTCTTTATAAAAAGATACAAAACACATAAATGTGGGTAATACCCGCTATGACCTATTATACACCGAACCATTCCTGTTGTAAATAAACAGCATGAGGAACAATTCGGAAAAATAGGAGAAAATCACAGATTTATTGACCTTGCGTCCGCCTCCCGATATAATAGAAACCATTATGAAAACTGCACCAAGACCGCCAAGAAAGCTAGGAGTGGAATCGCTTGCATCACCTTCGCCGCCTGAGGCCTCTCGTGCCCGCACTCATCGTCCCTCTGATCCTTTGGGCGACCGTCATCGAAAGTGATGAAGCGCTCTATGCCAAGGCGCCGCTTCGCGCCATAACGGAGACGTCCATGCTGCATCCCTTGTCCTTCTCCCCCATTCTCGTGTGGGAGAAGAACGTCAACGCCACGCACTACGAAATCGAATTCTTCCGCGAACAGCCTGCCATTTGCTATCCCGATACGGCGTCCTCCGAAGCCGTCTGGCGCTCCGATGACGTCTATGCAAGCAGTTACAACCCGCCGCTCTTCCTCTTCGCTGCCGATCTCTTGGGGCGCGCGCCGCTCTATTGGCGCGTGCGCGCCCTCGACTTCGACGGCACGCCCGTGTCGCTTTTCAGTGCCGTCATGACGCTCTACACGAGCGCCGCCGTCGCGCCGAGCGTCATGACCGTGCCTCTTCCCATCGCCTCTTCCGAAATCACGGCGCCTCTTCTCTATCCCGTCTACCATTGGGTGCGCCCTTATCGTGCGCATGCCTTCGAGGTCGCGCTCTACGCAGAAGATCCGCCGGAAAACCCCGACGCCGAGCCGATCGACACGATGACGACGCAGCTTTCTGAAATCTACGACCAGAAGCCCCGCATCACCCAAGGATTCTTCTACTGGCGCGTGCGCTCGCTCGACGAGGCGGGCGAACCCGCAAGCGACTGGTCTCCCGTGCTGAAGTTCCGCAACGACCCCAAGGACAACTGGGAAATCGCCGTCTTCGGCGACAGTATCAGCCACGGCGGCGGCCATATCTCCTACGGACCCGCCGACCACGAATTCAGCTGGCTCTCCTATCTCGACTTTCCCGCCATCAACCTCTCGATGAGCGGCGATACGAGCGAGACAATGCTCGAACGCTTCGAGGCGGACGTCCTGCCCTTCCATCCGCGCTACCTGCTCATCCTGAACGGCACGAACAGCCTGCGTGCGGGCGTCAGTGCCGCCGAGGTCATCGCCGACCTTGAAGAACTCAAGGCACGCTGCCTCGCAAACGGCATCCGCCCCATCTTCCTCACGCTGCCGCCGATCAACCCCGAGAACATCGCACGCGCCTTTGACGAGCCGACAGCGGATGACTGGCAGACGCAGTTCTCCCTCGTCAACGCCTTCCTGCGCACCGAGGTGCACATCGATGTGGCGGCGGCATTCTCCACCCATCCCCTGCTGCCGACGGAACTGGCTCTGGACGGACTGCACGAGGACGTGATCGGAAAGCAGCTCATCGCCCAGACGGTCAACCGCGCCTGGCCGGAAACGAAGCAGCAAGCTGACCGACTTCCCGCGCAGTAGGTTTTGGGGCGTGATGACAATATATTAAGGAGAATATATTGTATTTATCTCTCTTCCGATATAGAATAAGGAGTATAGATTCAAAACACACGGACATGCTCCGTTCCAAAAGAAAGGCGGTCATATTCATGCAGGCAATCGAAATCAAGAAAGGCATCTACTGGGTCGGCGCCATCGACTGGTCGATGCGCAGTTTTCACGGCTACGAGACGGGACGCGGTTCAAGCTACAATGCCTACCTCATCCTCGACGAGAAAATCACGCTGATCGACACGGTGAAAGAACCGTTCCGTGATGAGCTGATTTCACGCATCTCCTCCGTCATCGACCCCGCCAAGATCGACATCATCGTTTCAAACCATGTCGAGCCCGATCACTCCGGCTCTATCCCTGCGATGATGAAGCTTTGCCCCAAGGCGGAAATCTATACGAGCGATCCCAACGGCTTCAAGGGATTGACCGCCCACTACGGCGATCTTCCCTACCACGGCGTCAAGGCGGGTGACACACTGAGCCTCGGCAAGCGCACGCTCACGTTCGTGCCGACGCCCATGCTCCACTGGCCCGACAGCATGGTCACCTACTGCCCCGAAGAGAAGATTCTCTTCTCGAACGACGCTTTCGGTCAGCACCTTGCCGCTTCCAAGCTCTTCGACGATGAAGTGGACTGCGCCGTACTCATGGAAGAGGCGAAAAAGTACTATGCGAACATCCTCATGCTCTACGGACGCCAGGCGCAGACGGCCTTGAAAGCGCTCGCAGGGATCGACATCGAGATGATCGCCACAGGACACGGCCGACTCTGGCGCTCCCATATCCCCGACATTCTCGCCGCCTACCAGAAGTGGAGTACGGGCGAGCTGGAAGATAAGGCCGTCGTCGTCTTCGACTCCATGTGGCATTCGACGGAAAAGATGGCGCGCGCCATCGCCGAGGCCTTCGCTGAAAAGGGTCTGCCCACACAGTTCTATGACATCAAGAAGACGCATATGTCCGACATCGTCGTCGACGTCCTTACGAGCCGCTACCTCGCCGTCGGCTCGCCGACCATCAACAACCAGATGATGCCGCCGATCGCGGGCTTCCTCTGCTACCTCAAGGGACTCGCGCCGAAAGGACGCGAAGCCTTCGCCTTCGGCTCCTACGGCTGGGGCGGACAGAGCATCAAGCTCGTCGAGGACGAACTCAAGGCCGCCGGCTGCAACATCTGCCTCGACATGATCCGCATCGCGAACGTGCCGAGCAAAGAGCAGCTCGATGAAGTCCGCGAGAAGGTCAAAGGAATTGAGATAAAATAATGATAAAGAAAAACGCTGCTGAAAATGTTCGGCAGCGTTTTTCTTTATCTCACACAAAAGCAGTATGACTTTTGCTATATTTTTCCTCTTTATCGCCCGAGCATCGCGAGCATCGTGCCTGCGGCGACGGCGGTGCCGATGACGCCGGCTACGTTCGGTCCCATGGCGTGCATGAGGAGGAAGTTGCCGGGCCGTGACTTCGCGCCGACGACCTGGCTGACGCGCGCTGCCATCGGCACGGCGGAGACGCCGGCGGAGCCGATCAGCGGGTTGACCTTATGACCCGAGACGACGTACATGATCTTGCCGAAGATGACGCCGCCCGCCGTGCCGCCGATGAAAGCGACGAGGCCGAGCATGATGATGAGCAGCGTGTCGCGCGTGAGGAAGTGCTCCGCCGACATCGTCATGCCCGTGCCCGTGGCGAGGAAAATCGTGATAATGTTGCACAGTGAGTTCTGCGCCGTATCCGAAAGGCGGTCGGTGACGCCCGACTCACGGAAGAGGTTGCCGAGCATGAGCATGCCCAAAAGCGCTGCGATCGACGGCAGCAGCAAGCTGATGAAGATAGTCGCGACGAGCGGGAAGATGACCTTCTCGAACTTCGTGACGTCACGCAGCTGCTCCATGACGACCTCGCGCTCCTTCTTCGTCGTGAAAAGCTTCATGATGGGCGGCTGAATGAGCGGCACGAGCGACATGTAGGAGTACGCTGCGACAGCGATCGCCCCCAGGAGATTCGGCGCGAGCTTCGTCGCCAGATAGATGGACGTCGGTCCATCGGCGCCGCCGATGATGCCGATGGCGGCGGATTCCTCGACGGAGAAGCCGAAGACCATGGCGAGACCGAGAGCTACGAAGACGCCGATCTGCGCCGCCGCTCCCAAGAGAAGCGTGTTCGGATTGGCGATCAGAGGGCCGAAGTCCGTCATCGCGCCGATGCCGAGGAAGATCAGCGGCGGAAAGATTTCGTAGGTGATGCCAAAGTTGATCGCCTTCATGACGTTCATCTCTTCAGCGAAGAAGCCCGTCTCCGGGAAATTCGCCAAGATACAGCCGAAAGCGATCGGGCCAAGGAGCAGCGGCTCGAACTCCTTGGCAAAGGCCAGATAAAGAAGCACGAGTCCGACGAGAATCATGATGCCGTTGCCCATCGTGAAGTGGGAAAAGCCCGATCCTGCCCAGACGGCCTGCAGCGATACGATAAAAGCATTGAGGAATTCCATGATTTTGCCTCCTTTGCATCCGATGGTCTAGCGCAGGGCGCGGCCGGAGTTCTTCCAGCCATCGCGCGCCAGCGGGCGGATCGTGCGGATCGCGCCTGCCGAAAATCCCGCGAGCGTGACGGCCGCCGCAATCGCCGCGACAACCTCCGCCGAAAGGCCTTCCGGCTCGGGAGCGCACACAGGCTCCGGCGCGGCAATCGGTGCTGCTGCGGGAGCTGCGACGGAAACCGGCGTTTCCTTCTTGCGCGTCGGATCAACGGCATGGATCAGCCGAATCAGGAGACTCAGCGAGATCAGGACGATGAATACGACGGTCATGTTGATCAGCATGATGATCAAAGGATTCGTTGTTACTGGCTGTGACATACACTCACCTCATTCTTGATAGATGAAAATGCTGCGTCTTGCAAGGAAGTGTATCGTTTCCTTGCTCCTATTATAGATGAATTTTCAAAAAACTTAAAATACATTATACGAATAGCGTCCATAGCCGTCAGCTATTCCCCAATGAGACGATATAATTTTTCGATATAGATCCTCCGAAAGGCGGCTCTTTCCCCAAGCGTCCGCCTGTCGAGCCGCACGGAAAATCCCGACTTCTGCAGGCGGCTCTTCCACGAGGCGGACTCATCCCCTGCCAGATCGTGCGTGACATGGCGTCCGCTCGCCAGGAGGAGCGGGGCGAGCAGCACGCGCTTTTTCCCGCTCTTTTCAAGGCGATCGAGCACCATGGCGAAGTTCGGCACATCCGCCTCCTCCAGCACGCCGATGTGTACGGGAAGCCCCTCCTCATCGGCACGCTGCTGCAGCAGCGTGTAGACGGGATTGTGTCTGTGCGGCGAACCGTGGCCGAGGAGCACCGTCGCCTCTCCTTCCTGCGCTGCAAGACCGGAAAAAATCGCGGCCAAACCATGCGCAATATCATCGTTTTTCGTACCGTCTGCGCGAAAGAATACAGGCTCGCCGACCTTGAGCACGTCGAAGCGCAAAGAGAGCGCTTCCGCTTCCTTGAGAATCTTGTTTTCGTATTCCTCTCCTGGCGTCAGATGCGTCGGCTGCACATAGACTTCACGCACACCCGCCCGGCAAAGTTCTTCCAAGCGCTCCGCCAGAGAAGCCATATCGATTCCCGCCTCCTGCAGGCGGCGACGGATGAAGGCGGACGTATAAGCCTCGACAACCGTGAATTCCGGAAAGGCCTCCGCGATCTCGCGCACGATTGGTACGAGGCTTTTCTCCCGCGCCTCGGACGCACTGACGCCGAAGCTCGTGACGACGATAGCAGGGCGCATCACCCCTGCTCCTTCTTGACGATGTCAGCGATGCGGCGGCAGATCGTCTCAAGCTGCGCCTGGTCAGGGCCTTCCGCCATCACGCGGATCAAAGGCTCCGTTCCCGACGGGCGCACGAGGATGCGGCCATCGCCGCCAAGCTCTTCTTCTCCTGCGCGAATGGCCACAGCAATCGCCTCATTCTCCTCCCAGCCTTCCTTCGAAGCGACGACGACGTTGACGAGAAGCTGCGGATAGCTCTTCATCAGGGCGGAAAGTTCCGACGCCTTACGCCCCGTGCGCTTCAGCGCTGCAAGCACCTGCAGGGCGGTGATGAGTCCGTCGCCCGTCGTGCTGAAGTCAGAAAAGATGATGTGCCCCGACTGTTCGCCGCCGAGACGGTAGCCGTGCTCGCGCATGTTTTCGAGCACATAGCGGTCGCCGACCTGCGTGATCTCCGCACGCCCGCCCGCTTTCTCGATCGCCTTGTGAAAGCCGATGTTTGCCATGACCGTCGTCACGACGGTATTCCCCGCGAGCCTTCCCTTCTCCATCATGTCCTTGGCACACATGACGAGGATGTGGTCGCCGTCGATGACCTCGCCCTTCTCATCCACACACAGGCAGCGGTCAGCATCTCCGTCGTGCGCGATGCCGATGTCCGCGCCATCCGCAAGCACCGTCTTCTGCAGCGATTCAAGATGCGTCGAGCCGCAAGCCTCGTTGATGTTGACGCCGTCCGGTTCTGCATGGATCACATGCACGTCGGCGCCCAGGCGGCGCAGGACGCGCGGCATGCAGTCGTACGCCGCGCCGTTCGCACAGTCGAGCACAATCTTCAAGCCGTTGAGCTGCACGCCTGCCGTGCTCTGCACGAAGTCGATGTACTCGCGCACATATTCCTTGCGGCGCTTGATGCGGCCGATGTTCTCACGCGTCGCACGCGGCAGCTTCTCGCCCGCCTCGATGCGGCGCACGAGGCTTTCGATCTCGTCCTCCACAGCATCGGGCAGTTTGTAGCCATCGCCGCCGAAAAATTTGATGCCGTTGTCGTAGAAGGGATTGTGCGACGCCGAGATGACGATGCCCGCAGCCGCCTTGTGTGTCCTCGCCAGATAGGCGATAGCGGGCGTCGGGCAGACGCCGACGATCTCGACGCGCCCTCCGGCCGAGCAGATGCCCGTCGCGAGAGCGGACTCGAAAAGGTTGCCCGAGATGCGCGTGTCGCGCCCAATGATGATCAAGGGATTTTGCTGCACCTTCTCGCCGAAGTACAGGGCTGCCGCCCAGCCGAGACGATATGCCAACTCCGGGCAGAGCGCCACGTTTGCTTCTCCGCGAACACCGTCCGTACCAAAAAGTCTTGCCATGAAATTCTCTCCTATTCTTCATCGCCCTTGGCGATCTTATTCCATAGACTCCCTTTGCTCCAAGAAAGCGATAGCCGCCTTCATGCCATCGACGGCAGCGCTCATGATGCCGCCCGCGTAGCCCGCACCCTCGCCGATGGGATAAAGCCCCAAAAGACCATGCGCTAGGAAGCTCTCCTTCTCGCGCACGATGCGGCACGGCGCAGAAGAGCGCGTCTCGACGCCCGTCAGAGGCACATCAGATGCGGAAAATCCCTTCATGCGCCCGTCGAAGGCGCGAAGAGCATCCTCGAGCGTATCCGTGACGAAGCGCGGCAGGCACTCGTGCAGATCGACAGGGCGCACGCCGGGCAAATATGTCGGCTGCACGAGGAAGTCTACCGCACCCTTTTGATGTGCAAGAAAGTCACCGACGGACTGCACGGGCGCACGGTAGTCTGCACCCGCAAGCTTGAAGGCGAGGCTCTCGCACTGCCTTTGAAATTCCATTCCTGCGAGCACCCCGCTGCCGAAATCCTTCGGGCCAACCTGCACGAGAAGCGCGGCGTTCGCCACGCCCGAATCGCGCTTGTAGCAGCTCATGCCGTTCGTCGCGACGCGGGAAAGCTCGGACGCCGCCGCAACGACCTGCCCGCCCGGGCACATGCAGAAGGAATACGCGCCCCTGCCACGCAACTTGTCCTGATACGTGAGGCTATAGTCGGCGACAGGCAGGCGCACATTCCCAGCATCCTCTCCGTACTGCGCACGATCGATGAATTCTTGGGGATGCTCGATGCGCACGCCCACGGCAAACGCCTTCGCCTCCAGAAAAAGGCCGCGTGAAAGAAGCATCTCGTAGGTGTCGCGCGCCGAATGTCCAATGGCGAAGAAAGCTGCTCCGGCCTCCACGCGCTCCTCGCCGTTGACGATGAGCGCGTGGAGCGCGCCGTCTTTCAGCTCGATGTCTGTCACTTGAGCCAAGAAGCGAATCTCGCCGCCCAGGCGGCGGATCTCTTCACGGATGTTCTTGACGATGCCGCGCAGGAGGTCGGTGCCGACATGCGGCTTGTGCAGATACTTGATCTCTTTTGGTGCGCCGGCCGCCACGAAAGCGTCGAGCACCTCGCTCACGAGAGAATCGCCGATGCGCGTCGTCAGCTTGCCGTCAGAAAACGTCCCCGCGCCGCCTTCACCGAATTGGACGTTGGAACGCACGTCAAGCGTTCCCTTCTGCCAGAAGCGCTCGATTGCCGCATGACGCGCCTCGACGTCATAGCCGCGCTCTAGGATGAGTGGTGAAAGCCCCGTGCGTGCGAGCGTCAGCGCGGCAAACATGCCGGCAGGGCCGAAGCCCACGACGACAGGACGCGCCTCGCCCGGTGCGAGCGGGGAAAAGCGTGCAAGGTCGAGCTTTTCCTCCTTTTCAGCAAGCGCAACATGACGGTCGCGCCGCAAGCGCGACAAAAGCTTTTTCTCACTGCCCTGGATGCGCACATCGAGCGTATAGAGGAAGGCGAGCGGCGCTCCACGGTAGCGTCGCGCATCGAGTGCCCTGCGCACGATGCGCACTGCAAGAATATCGTCTGGAGAAATACCCAAACGCTCAGCGGCAAGAGCTGCAAGCGGGCGTTCGTCGCTCAAGGGGACAGCATAGCTGCTGATTCGGATCATGGCGCGTCCGCTCCCTTTGCCTGTGCCTTCGGTTTCAGCTCGACCGTGACCGTGACCTCTCGATTGGAAATCGCAACACCATTGGGTATGGCAAGATGTACTATCTTCTTGCCGCTCTCCTTCATGTCCGAGATGACGATCTTCTCCGTGTCGATGCTCGCCACCTTGCTGATGAGCGCGGCCTCGCCTGCGATCTCGATCTTCGCCGGCTCAACTTGCACCTCGCCCAGAGTGAATCCCTCGGGCAGAGCATCGTCAAGGACGGGGCGAACACTGACGATCTTGCGCGTCAGCCCGCGCGCAAGCTGTACGGAAACCTCAACCGTACGCGCGAGAAGATCCACATCGTCGACTGCCTTGCCGTCGCTGTTGATCGGCGTCAACGGCACCTGCAAGGTGAAGTCGTCACGATTTCCCGAAAGGCCGACGTAGCCGATGACGCGGTCGACCTCCGCCACGCGCGACTCGGGGCCCTCGATGACCGTGGTGTTCGCCGACTGCGAAATCTTGCCCACGGTGTAGCCAGCAGACGCCGAACCTGTGACAATGAGATCGATGCGAACCGCTCGCCGCACGATCTTGTCCAAGGTGACCGAAACGGTCTCCGGCTGCGCGTCGACGAGTTCGAATCCCTGCGGCAAAACGGCCTTGACTTTAACCTCGTGCTCGCCTGAATCAAGTCCGTCAAGATCAGCGTAAGCCTTGAATCCTTCCGGCTCTGCTGAAACAAAGAAGGAGCGCGCGCCGCGCACCTTGAGTTTCACACTTTTCTCCGACTGCGTGATCTTGTATCCCTCAGGCGCATTGCGCAGCTCAACGGCAACAGTGAAGCTGCCCTCGATCTGCGGATTTTGCTCGTTCATGACGAAAAGCCAGAGCACGACGGCGACAACAAGGGCGATGATTTTTGCCGGGAGGTTGCGCTGGACGAGCGCACGCAATCGTGTCATCATTTCCCCTTCCTCCAATTCAACACCATGTCCTTGATGCCTGTCGTCTTGGGCATGAAGATAGGACGCAAGTAGGATTTCAGGTGTTCCGAACTCAGGCGGCGCACGATCCTGCCGTTCTCCGCGACGGAGACCGTACCTGTCTCCTCACTAACGACAACGATGAGGGCATCACACTGCTCAGAAAGGCCGATGGCAGCGCGATGGCGCGTGCCAAGTTCCGTGCTCAGCGTGCGATTTTCTGTCAAGGGCAGAAGGCATCCCGCCGCGATCAGGCGCTTGCCGCGTATGACGGCGGCACCGTCGTGCAAAGGTGTATTCGGGATGAAGACGTTCATGAGAAAGTCTGCCGTGATGAGACCGTCGATCTGGACGCCCGTAGCGCTGATGTCGTTGAGTCCCATCTCGCGTTCAAAGACGAGCAAGGCGCCAATCTTACGCGAAGACAGGAGCATCACCGCCTTATCAAGCTCATTGACGAGTGAGCGCGCCTCACTGTCATCGAGAAAAAGTGATTTGCCGAAGAAGCGTCCCTGTCCCAGATGCTCAAGCGTACGGCGAAGTTCCGGCTGAAATACAATGGGAAGCGCGACGAAGAGCAAGGTCAGCGTCTGCTGCAAGAGCCAGTAGATGACGTGCAGCGACAGCCAGTTGCAGACAATCGTGAGCCCCAGGAGCACGAGCAGCCCCTTCACCAATGTGATGGCGCGCGTATCCTGCAGCATCACATAGAGTTTGTAAAGAATCAATGCCACGATTAGGATGTCAAGAACGTCCAACAAGCTGATCGTCGACAAGATTCCTTGAAAGTGAATCGGAATATGGAACGGCATAAACAAAACCCCTAGAAAAGCATCCCATCATAGTTGAACATAAAACCTATTTCTTCTCGTGTGCAGGGAAATCCTTTCGAGAAAACGAATTTGCCCAAAAGACCCATTTCAAACCAAGGTGCACAGTGCACACGGTAGATTCTCCAAAATATCGGAGGCGATGAGTCCATAGCCCTTCTCCTTCGCCGCCAGATCTCCGGCAAGACCATGGATGTAGACACCTGCGAGCGGCGCAAGCCCCGCCGCCGTCTGCTTCATAAGCCCGGCAATCGCACCTGCAAGCACATCACCCGCACCTGCCGTCGCCATACCCGAATTGCCCTTCGACGTGAGGAAGACCTGTCCGTCGGGATAGACGATGATCGTGCATTCGCTCTTGACGACGAACACGGCATGATACTCGCGTGCGGCTTCACGAGTCATGTCAAGAAGCGACGTGCGCAGATCGCTGACAGCGAGTCCCAAAAGGTGTGCCATCTCGCCGAGATGCGGCGTCAAGATCGGCACGAATGCGAAACCCTTGAACGCGTCCGTCTTGCCGCAAAATGCGTAAATGGCATCGGCATCCAGAATCAAAGGCCTCTTGACGGCGGCGCAGAAATCCTGCACGAACTTCTGCGTCTCCTGCGCCCTTCCAAGTCCCGGACCGATCAGCACGGCATCGAAGCCTTCCGCCAGCGCCAGCGCCTCGCCGAGCGCCGCGATGTCAATCGCACCCTCGTCCGTCTCGGGAAGAGGTTTCGTCATGACCTCGGTCAATTTTCCCGCCATCATCTCCTGAAGACTTCTCGGCAAAGCCAACACAGCAACGCCCGCGCCGCTTCTGAGAACGGCAGAAGCGGCAAGCGCCGCCGCGCCTGTCATGCCGCGCGAACCCGCAATGACGAGGATGCGTCCGCAAGAACCCTTGTGCGCATCGAGCGGACGCGGCAGCAGGACCGGCGCTACCGTCACATCATCAAGGTAGGTCTGGCGGATCGTATCGTCTTCGAGCAAGACTTTCGGTATGCCGATGTCATCGACGAGCAGTTTTCCCGTCGCCGTTTCGCCGGCGCCAATCATATGCCCGAACTTCGGCAGTCCGAAGGTCACAGTGAGATCCGCGCGAATCGCCTCGGGAGAAGCGTTCCCCGTATCTGCCTCGACACCCGTCGGAATGTCGACGGCGATGACCGGCTTGCCGTGACCATTGACCATGCGCACGACACGCGCGGCCGCGTCGCGCAGATTGCCCTTGAATCCCGTGCCCAGGATGCCGTCGACAACTCCATCGACGAAGCGCAAAGTCACTTGCAGTTTGTCCCAATCGCGCTCCGTTTCGAGAACATGTACGACGACGCCCATCTTGATGATGATGTCACGGTTGAGCGCCGCACTCTTCGTCAGATGCGCAGGACTGCCCACGAGGAATATGCTGATCTGCGCACCATGATTCATCAGATGCCGCGCAGCGACGAAAGCATCGCCGCCATTGTTGCCGCTTCCCGCGAGCACACAGATCCGCTTGCCCGAAACGCCGCCTAGGTATTCCTCAAAAGCAGCGGCGACTTCGCGTCCCGCATTCTCCATCAGCAGAATCTCCGGTACGCCGTATTCCTCGATAGCTCTTTTATCGATCTTCTTCATCTCATCTGCCAAAGCGATCTTCATGCTTCTCCCCCTCCAGAATACATTGTGCGACGGCATATTCCCTGGCGTGACTCAAGGAAAGATGTATGCGGCGCACGCCCCTCTCCTCTGCGAGCGTCGCAAAGAACCCGAAAAGATGTACCTCGGGTGCGCCGAGCGCATCGGGCACGATCTCAACATCCAGCAACGTTCCTCGGCGCAATCCCGTACCAAACGCCTTCAAGACGGCTTCTTTACCAGCCCAGCGCGCTGCATACGACGCCTCACGACCCGCACCGCGTCCATCACAGTAAGCTCGTTCCTCCTGCGTGAAAACGCGTGCCAGGAATGCCTCTCTCCCCATCGCTTTTTTCATACGCTCGATCTCGATGATGTCCGTGCCGACTCCCAAAACCATCGCATCACCCCAGCTCACAATCCCCGCCCATCGCCAAACTGCACGGCGAGTCAGACGTTCCACAAGAAAAGCCGGCTTTATGCGGAAAGAGATAAAGCCGGCTTTCATCCACTATTCTACTGTTCCTGCCGCGCAGGTGCAGGCGCCTGCGGCTGCTCCACATTGCCGGGCGCCGTCGGGCGCATCGGCGTGATGACGGGATTCATGCCGCCGCCCGAAAGGTTGGGCGAAATGTCGGGCAGTTCAGGTTTTGCCGTCAGTGTTTCCGTCGATGAACTGTCGGGATTGAACTGGTACGTCCTGGCAATCAGAACCTCGACGCGACGGTTCTGTGACCTGCCCTCGTCCGTCTTGTTATCCGCGATCGGACGATATTCGCTATAGCCGATGGAACTGAAGCGTGCCGGATTGAGCGACGCATTGCTCGCAAAAAGGAATTTCATGAAATTCAGGGCGCGCTGTGAACTCAGTTCCCAGTTCGACGGGTAGCGCGCCGTAGAAATCGGCACATTATCCGTATGCCCCGAGATGACGACGCGCTCGGGAATCTTCGCGAGAAGGCCTGCGACGACAGGGCCGATCTTCTGCGCCTCACCTACGAGTTCCGCCGAGCCCGAGGGGAAAAGCGCCTTTTCCTTGATGCGGATCATCAAGCCGTCATCGGTCATCGTCGTGTTCAGCTCACCTTGCAGACCGTTCTGCTTGATGTAATTATCAAGTTCCTTCTGCACCTCTTCCAAAGCCTTCGCTTCTTGAATGTAGGCACTGTTACCCTTGTCTTCCGTCGCCATGCGTTCGGCATGGCGGCTTTCGCTCGGCCCCATCTGACTGAAGAACGAAGGCCCGCCCGTATTGAAAGCCGCTGTGAACGCCTGCGCCATCTGCGCCATCTTGGCCGAGTCCGTAGCGGACATGGCATAGAGGGCGATGAACGTGGCAAGGAGCAGCGTCATGAGGTCGGAATAGGGCAACAGCCAAGCCTCGCCCGCTTCTTCTTCATGCGGTGCATGCCGCTTCTTTCTTGCCATGCCTTACGCCTCCTTCTTCAGTAGATCGCGCTCCGACTGCGGAATGAAGACCATGAGCTTCGCCTCGATGGCCGTCGGTGAATCACCTGCCTGCAGAGACAGGATGCCCTCGACGATCATTCGCTTCTGACCTATCTCAGAATCTGACATGATCTTGAGTTTATTTGCCCACGGAAGCCAGAGAACGTACGCCGTATAGATACCGAGGATCGTAGCGACAAACGCGGCCGCGATGGCGTGACCGACGACGTTAACATCCGACAGGTTGCTCAGAGCTGCGATCAGACCGATAACGGCACCAAGAACACCGAGCGTAGGCGCGTAGGTACCGGCCTGCATGAGCATCAGACGCCCCAGGGAGTGACGCTCCTGCATGACAGAAATCTCAGCGTCGAGAACGTCGCTGACAAAGTCCGGATCCATGCCGTCGATGACCATGCTAAGCCCCGTTTTGAAGAACGGATCGGAGATGTCCTCGACGCGGCTCTCCAGTGCCAAGATACCTTCACGACGCGCAATCTGCGAAAGCTCGATAAAAAGCTGCAGAAGCTCACCCTTCTGATGCGAAGGCGGCGCCTGGAAAGTCATCTTGATCAACTTCGGCAGCATCTTCATCTCATCCATGCGGAAAGCCGTGAAAAGACAGGCAAACGTGCCGAGGATGATGATCATGAATGCCGCCGGATTGTTCAATGAACTGATTGGCGCGCCCTTCAGAACCATACCGCCGAAAATGGCGATGAGTCCCGACAACAGTCCGATTAGCGTTGATTTTTCCAAAAAAATCCCCCTCTTCCCTAATGGCAGAGACGCAGGGCGTCTCCTGCAACGCCGTCTGCCCACTTGCATCCAGCACCCGCAAACGATGCAGATGATTTTTGCGGCGTCTTCATCCTTGCTTGCGACCGACGGAATACGTCGGATAGAGCATCTTGGCTGCCCTTCCTCTCGCACGAAGCCCGCTCGACCTGTGCAGGTCATGACCGTCAAAACTTCATGGCAAAAGTGCAGAGCACAATCCACTGCTTAATATATATCGAAATAAATGCAAAAAAAATTCATGACTGGCTAAAGGACTTTGCCACTATTTTTCTTTGAACTTCCATCCTCGCGAATCTCAAGCCGGTACTTTAGGAAATGCTGATAAATGAAGTCGTCCAGAGGTATGAAGATGCAGGACAGAATTTATCAGTGATTCCTTTACAGTGTACACTAGATTGGTGTCGCTGTAAAGGAACATTTTCAAAAAAATTACATCTGTTTTTAATCATAAAAAATAAATTTTTCTTATTGTATCATAGATGATTTTGAAGTATGATAGATTTAACGAAAATAATTCATTTTTATGGACGACAGGGAATGGGTGGCGATCAAGCATGGAACTAAGACAACTCGAATACTTTCAAATGGCAAGCCGACTGAAAAACATCACGCGCGCCGCTGAAAGGCTTCGCGTATCACAGCCGAACATCACCGTCGCGATCAAGAAGCTTGAGGCGGAACTTGGCATCCAGCTCTTTGACCGCAGTCAGAAGCAGCTGTCTCTGACGCCCGAGGGCGCTGTATTTCTGACCCGCATTGAGCTTGCGCTGCGCAATATCCAGGACGCCGTGCTCGAAGTCAACGATTACAAACAGCTGCAGAAAGGCACGATCAAGATCGGCATCCCGTCGATGATCGGCGCCTACCTCTTCCCCAAGATTTTCTCCAGCTTCCAAAAGAAATACTCGCATCTCGACGTCTATCTCTACGAAGAAGGCTCGATGCGCATCCGCGAGCAGCTCGAGCGCGATGAGCTGGACTTTGGCATCGTCATCCTCTCCAATGCAGCGGCGAGCCTACAGACGCTTCCCATGGCGAAGAGCCAGATCGTCGCGTGCCTGCCCGAGCAGCACCCACTTGCCAAAAAAAAGGCCATCTCCCTGCACGACATCGAAGACGTGAACCTCATCATGCTCAAGGACGGTTCCTTCCTGCGAAAGCTCCTGCTCGACACCTTCAAGCAGGAAAGCATCACGCCCGACATCGTGCTCGAATCGAATCAGATCGAGACCATCAAGGGGCTGATCGCGAGCGGTGCAGGCATCGCCTTCCTGCTCGACTTCATCGTCGAGGAGACGCCCGGGATCGTGACGCTGCCCTTTGACAAGCCCGTCTTCGTCGATGTCGGGCTTGCCTGGAAGAAGGATCGTTACGTTTCCAAGGCCGCGCAGGCTTTCATCGACTTCTGCCAGAACACGCTGAAAAAAGAAAAATGATGTGCTTTCAGACGGCCGCTCCGAAGAGGGCGGTCTTTTTTTCAAAAATTTTATGGGAATTTACGGGAAATGTGCTACAATGGTAGCCGTAAACTCTGACGGACTCGAACTGTATCCGCCCACCTTGCATGAAGCAACAGGAGGAATCACCATGGCTTACATCAACGAAAACTATCTGAAACTCGCCGGCAGCTATCTCTTCCGCGAGATCGCACACCGCGTCGCTGACTATAAGGAAAAGAATCCCGCAGCCGACGTCATCTCGCTCGGCATCGGCGACGTGACGCAGCCCCTGCCGCCCGCCTGCATCGCCGCCATGCACAAGGCGGTCGACGAGATGGCTGCAGCCGAGACCTTCCGCGGCTACGGGCCCGAGCAGGGCTACGGCTTCCTCATCGAGAAAATCATAGAAAACAACTTCCCGGGACTCGGCATCGAGCCGGACGAGGTGTTTATTTCCGACGGCGCCAAGAGCGACTGCGGCAACATCCAGGAAATCTTCAGTGAAAAGGCGAAAATCGCCATCACCGACCCCGTCTACCCCGTCTACCTCGACACGAATGTCATGGCGGGACGCACGGGCGCACTGCAGAAAAACGGACACTTCTCGGGCGTTGTCTACCTGCCCTGCACGGCAGAGAACGGCTTCCTGCCCGAGCTGCCCACGGAGCATGTCGACATCATCTATCTTTGCTCGCCGAACAACCCGACGGGCATGGCGATGACGCGCGAGTCTCTCTCCCGATGGGTCGCCTACGCGCGAGAGAACGAGTCTGTCATTCTCTTCGATGCCGCTTATCAGGCCTTCATCACCGAGGACGATCTGCCGCACTCCATCTTCGAGATCGAGGGCGCGAAGGACGTCGCCATCGAATTTCGCTCCTTCTCGAAGACAGCGGGCTTCACAGGCACGCGCTGCGGCTACATCGTGCTGCCGAAGAGCGTGCAGGGCAGGAGCGCCGACGGCACGAAGAAGAGCCTCAACCCGCTCTGGAATCGCCGCCACACGACGAAGTATAACGGCACCTCCTACATCATCCAGCGCGGCGCAGAGGCCATATTCACGCCCGAAGGGAAACGAGAGACGGCGGCTGCCATTTCCTACTACCTCGAAAACGCCCGACTCATCCGCGAGGGCCTTGAATCCATCGGTCTTGAGGCATACGGCGGCGTAAACGCACCCTACATCTGGCTCAAGACGCCGCACGGACTCTCCTCGTGGGACTTCTTCGACCACCTTCTCACAGGCGCGGACATCGTCGGCACGCCGGGCGCAGGATTCGGCCCATGCGGCGAAGGATATTTCCGCCTCACGGCTTTCGGCGACCGAGAGAATACGAAGCGAGCAGTCGAGCGCATCAAGGAAAAACTGACGTTCTGACGAGAGGAGAAAGACATGCTCAAACCCCGCCTGCACGAACTCTGCATCTGCCGTCCCATATTGCAGGATGCGCTCATCGGAAAGTTCCTGTGCTTTCTGGAAAATCCCGAGAACACTTCGCACGCTTACGATTTCACCGCAGGGCTCATCGAGAAGGCGGAATTGCTCGGCCTTTCCGGAAATATCCTGCGCTCCTATTTTCTCCATGTGCTCGCTCATGTGGAAAACACCTTCGCATGCACGGTGGAACAATCTTCCGGCAATGTCGGCAACAGTCTTCGCCGCGCCTTCGTGCGCGATATGGAAATCCTCGCCGACGTCTTTCACGAGCCGCCGAGCGCCATGCTGCCATGCGACCTCCTTGACGACTACGAACCGACGAAGCGCTGCACGAGCGAAGCGTCCTCCTTCCTCCACGAACGCATAGCATCTGCGGCATCGGCAGAGGAAGTCTCAGACGCCTTCCTCGATTTTTACCGGCGTTACGGCTGCGGCGAGATTTCGAGCTGCAAGGCGTTCTCTTGGAACGACAAGGAGCACAAGCTTCAAGGCGTCGAACACTTCGAAGCGCTCCCCCTTGCCGACGTCATCGGTTACGACCGCCAGAAGAAGCAGCTGACAGACAATACGGAAGCCTTCCTGGAAGGGCGTCCTGCCAACAACGTCCTTTTGATCGGCGCGCGCGGCACGGGCAAGTCCTCCTCCGTCAAGGCTCTCGCTCACGAATACTATGGTCGCGGTCTTCGGCTCGTGCAGCTCACGAAATCGCAGCTCGGCGAACTGCCGCGCATTCTCGCGGCGCTTCGCCGATTTCCCTCCAAGCGCTTCATTCTCTTCCTCGACGACCTCTCGTTCGAGGCATTTGAGACGGAGTACAAGTATCTGAAATCCGCCATCGAAGGCGGCGTCGAGGCGCGTCCCCAAAACGTGCTCATCTACGCGACATCCAACCGCCGCCACCTCATCAAGGAAAGCTGGCGCGACCGCGATCAGGCGCAGGACGAGCTCTATCGTCAGGACAGCGTGAACGAGACCGTCTCCCTTTCCGACCGCTTCGGTCTCATCATCACCTTCCTCGCACCCGACCAAGAGCAATATCATGCTATCATCTCCCACTACCTTGAAAAGGAAGGCATCCGCCTCGCCCCCGAGGAGCTTCGCGTTCTTGCTCATCGCTGGGAGCTTGAGCACTCCGGACGCAGCGGCCGCACGGCGCAGCAATTCGTCGTGCACTATCTAGGACAAATGCGGAAATGAAGAATCCCCCTCGCTTCTCTCAAAAGAGTCGCGAAGGGGATTTTTTCCTGCGGGGCGCACGGAGCAATGCTCCATAGCTTCGGCTTTATCTGGGATCGTAAGTGCAGTAGCCGTTCTCGTCACAGTAGGGGCCGCTCTGTTCGCTGTCGCGATAGTATCTGCTACCGCAGCAATTATAGCGCTGCACGCCTGCCGTATCTTTCGCCGATGACATCGAAGCCGCAAAAACAGGAGCCGCACTCACCGCAAGCATAGCCAGAAGGGCGGCACAAAGCACCTTCTTCATAGAAATCACCTCCTATTGCCATTATACTATGAAAACATCTTCATTGCAAGGGAAGCCATGATGCGCGACAAAACGGGACAGCCTTGCAGCTGTCCCGTTTTGTATATGTATCTCAAACTTCGCAGATGAATAATCTGCTGTAACCCTTGAAATATCTATCGTCTTGGCAAATAAAATAGCATGAGCGACATCCATTTGGTATAATTTTAAGTGTCGCGAATTGTCAAGTCAAGTGCAACGTCTTTGAATAATAGACCTCGTAGGGAGTTCTGTATCCTAGACATTTGCGTGGATGTCGATTTAATTTATCAAACGCCTTTTTTCAAAAAATCATGGATCGCAACGAGCGCCTCCTCCTCGACGCCGACGGGTTTCTTGCCCTCCATGAGTGCGATCGCATTGTCCGCAGAGACATTGAACAGATCAAACATCACCGTCTGTCCGGTCATATTGTTCTTGCCCATGAGCGCAACGCGCCCGTCGGAGTCCATCGTCCCTCTCGTGAAATACAGCCCGCCGCCGGTCCTCGTACCCATCCGGTACTTCACAGCCTTTGCAAGTTGTCCGGCAAGAAAGAGCGTCCGCTCTGTCGAGTTTCCGTCCAGCGTATCCGGCATCGTCCCCGTCTTGAGGAACTTTTTCCCGTCCAGATAAAGCATGTGGTTCTCATACCGCACGCGACCGCCCGACGCCTCGCTGATGCGATCGAGTATCGCATTGTAACGCGCCAGGGGTTCCGGGTGTTGATTCAGCTTGTTGTGATGCCCCGGCTCCGGAGGGGGCGACGTCATGCGCGTCTCCATATAGACCGCGAGAGATCCCGGCGAGTAGATGTCGCTGTGCTCGAGCAGTCGAAACGCCCCCGCATCCGCCTCCATCTCCACCCTCTTGGAGTTCTGCTGCAAAAGCGCCTTGATCTCGGGGCTCCTTGAAAATGCCGTGAAGTTATCCATCAAAAGCTTCCAATCGCCGCGGTTGATATAGTCCTGGAACGAGCGATGAACGACCTCTCCGTTGTACTCGCCGTCTTCAACAACCTCCAGCATTCTGAACCAATCCCGATTGATCCAATGCGTCATCTCGTGCGCAATGATATTCGCCACCTGAGAGCGCCCATAGATGACCGTCTTATCGCCCGTTCCGTGAACCTGTGACGACACCTTATTATAGAGACATTCCTGAACCAGACCTTGGTTGATGGTAATGATGCCGCCCGGCAGATTGTGCGCATTGGACTCATTGTCCGGAATGATATACGGATATTGGAGCCCGCGCTGCGTGTCGTTCTCCCCGCTGCGCATGCGGAGCACATCGGGATTATCCTTGACGATATGATCAACGATATTGTTAATTCCCTCATCTTGATAGTGCGCTAATGCCGATTTCGCCCAAATCACATCGCCGAATTGATACTCCTGCTGTGCCGTGTACTGATACGGAGCACCGGCAAAAGCAACCGACGTCAGCGAACAAAGCGCAATGAGCACTGCGGCGACCTTTCTTGACATCATTTTAGAGATCACAGTCATTCCTCCCCTTCCTTCTCCCAAAAGCTCTTTCTCATCGAGTATTGCCCTGCAAAAGAATGCGCCGCCCTCCATCGGAGGAGGACGGCATCAATCTCACTTAGATTTTATCATTATAAAAAATCCGGCCGATTTTGTAAACCCCACCACACTCAAAAAACATTGCATCTAAGTGTCACTCCATCTCTTTTCATGATAAAGAAATCTCCCTTTTTATATTTATAAAAGCACAATATAATTGAGAAAAGAAACGTATTGAGTTATAATCAAAACAAAAGAAGGAGACCATACATGAAGTACTATGAGAAATTAAGGAAGCGCTGATAAAATGAGGTCGCCCAGATTTGCACAGATGCGCTGTATCTATCGAGGAGACAAACCGCAGGCGTAGCGGTGCTACGTCGAGGATTTGTCGACGACGAGAGGACAGCGCAGATGTGTGAAGATGGGTGGCTGAATTTATCAGTGATTCCTATTACAATAGATTTATAGATCAGGGAAGCGGTACGCGACCGCTCCTTGTCTACCTCATTACCTAAGCTGTAGAATGAGAGTGCATTGGTCTGACGCGTGATTCCTGGAACATTACGTCCGCAATTAAGTCCGTCATCCATCCTCCCATTCCCAGCAGTTCGTTTTATGCAGGTAGAACTGCGCTTCTGCACGTTCGTGTCAACCCTCAATAGATCGAATCGGCAATGAGGAGTTTGGTTTACCATTGCT
>NZ_ALNM01000046.1:0-86138 GCF_000292955.1 Selenomonas sp. CM52 | reverse complement strand
CGGCTTCGCGGCGGGGCATTTGATTGACGCGAATGAACAAACAGTGTATCATAACAAGATGAATCCTTGCAAATATCCTTTGTATGCCGTCTCGCGTATGAAGCGACGACCCTGCACACGAGAAACGGGTGACTCTCATCAAAACATATCATATCATCGACCTCTTTGCCGGCGCAGGCGGACTAAGCCTTGGATTCCGGCAAACCGGCCGCATTTCTATCGTAGCTGCAGCCGAACTCGCTCCCCATGCAAGAAAAACATATAAGCGAAACTTCAAGATCAAACACCTCTACTCGGATGTCCGCACGATTGATTATGCAGAGTTGCAGAACGAGGTCGGCACTATCGATATTGTAATCGGAGGACCTCCCTGTCAAGGATTCTCCAATGCCAATCGTCAGCACACAAGCATCATCAACATGAACAACCGTCTTGTAAAAGAATACGTCCGTGCCATCTGCGAGCTGCAGCCAACCGCTTTCATCATGGAGAACGTCGCCATGTTGCGCTCTGAGACTCATCGCTTCATCGTAGATGAAAGCGACCTCGACGATGATCGCATCATGGGCATGAACCTCAAAGACGAGCGAATCGAAATCCTTCCAGCGAAGGGCGCTTTTGAAGGCGCACTAGCCTTCATCAAAGATTCCAGCAGCCATCCTGCCCATGTCTGGTCTGAAGCATTCTACAAAACGCTCAACACGCTCTACCGATTCCGTGCCAACCAAGAAAAATTCAATCTCTCATTGGAAAAGCACCGCACATCACTTCTCGCACAGCTAAAAGAGCTACATGCCTCGAACCACATTGCCCAAGCATGGAGAACCGACGTCTCTATGGCAGAGACTCTCATCGCATACATGGAGCAGCCCTCAGACTTTGCGGACACGATACAGCACATAGAGACCTCCCTTCTCATGCAACGGGCGCTACGAAGGATGAAAGAACTTGCCGACAACAATATCCACCTCTTCGACTATCACGAAGAGAAAGGTGCGATCGTCGCTTCTGTAAAAACCTATTCGATACGCGACTATATCAAAACCATTCTAGAGGGCGCTCCATACGGATATACCTTATATGAAAACACCTTGAACGCCTTGCATTACGGTGCACCCCAAAAACGAGAACGCTTCATCCTCGTCGGCTTGTCGAAGATGTGCGCGGAAGGATATGCCTTGCCGAAAAAAATCTGTGACGAGAACAACTGCCGAACCGTACGCGACGCCATCGGCGATCTGGAGTCAATCACATCGTCCGTGTCCGTCGACAGCGATGCCATAGAGCTTCCGTCACAAGACGGGCTTCCTGAACTCGCGCGGACGCTGCGGGGAAAGCTCCTCTACAACCATGTGTCAACAGCCACAAGAGATACCGCTCTGTCAAGATTCAAGGCCTTGAGGGAAGGGCAGAACTTTCACGATCTTGATCCGAAGCTCAAGACCACATACAGCAATGCCGAACGTACGCAGAACACCATCTACATGCGCCTTTGCTACGATGAACCATGCGGAACGGTCGTCAATGTACGGAAATCCATGTGGATTCATCCTGTGCTTGATCGCGCCGTCTCGATAAGAGAGGCGGCACGCCTGCAGACCTTTCCCGATTCCTTCATCTTCGAAGGAACGAAGGATGCACAGTATCAGCAAGTCGGCAATGCCGTTCCCCCGTTCTTGGCAAAAGCCCTTGCCCAGAGCCTCATCGATATCTTGGATCGCAATGCTGACAAATAAGAGAGAGGCGACTCTTCCCGCAGGAAGATGACCGCCCCTTTTTTGTTATTGTCTCGATTGCAACGCGTTGTTCAATTCTTCCGCTTTTTCATAGATCTTGTCGTATATCTTCTGCTCAGGCAGACAATCCAGAATATAGATGCCGCCCAGAAGATTAAGATATCTTGCAAGCTCTCCGACGATATTCGTATCCATCTGCATCCCCTTGCGCCGAGCATCGATCACAGCGGACAGGAATCCGCGTATGATAAGCGGATTATTCGAAGTGTTGCGTTCCAATATGTGCATGATGTAGTCAGCATTCTCACAGACGAACTTCGTCAATTCCCACGGGTCGCTCCGCCCCTCATCATAGGTCAGCTTCCCAATCCACCAAAGCCGCGCTACGGCATTGCGCGTGAGGGAACGCCGGGCGCTGAACCCGAAGAAGAAATGCTGCTTGATGTGACTAGCGCTGCATTTTACGGCAATATTCCAGCGATACTGCACATAGCGCCAAAACGGTCCCAGACAAAGCCCTGCCCACAATCGTTCATCCGAAGCCTGTGATTCTGAAAGGAATCGGAACTTCTCATAAATTCGTTTTGCATTCTCGGCATCGGTCTGAAAGACTTTCTCTGCCGACATGTCAAGCGAAAAATCCTCGATTTCCACAAGCTTGCTATCGGTGAAAAGAGGCCGCTCCAATTCCTCGGCCAGCCAATCCGACGATCCTTCCCGAAATCGCGGCGACCATACAGGGAGATTGCTCTTGATCTCATCGATATTGTCGTAACTCACGAATTGCAGTTTCATTCGTCATCTCCTCCAGAAATCCCACCGGCAAGCATCCGAAAAGCATCTGACGCAGGATTATTGATGAGGCTTTGCGCCAAAGAAACGGCATCCTGCTCTTCGAAATCCTGCGTTTCAACGTCGCAGGCGAACCGCTTCGCCAACGTCTTCGCCAAGACCCTGTACCACAAGCTTCCTGCATTTTCTTCCCGCTCTTCCGCAGGCATCCGCTTGAGCTCTTCAAGGACATAGATGAGCGCCGGAATGATCGTCATGGAATTCAAGATTGCCTGAAGCTGCGGCGTCTTGCTCAGCTGCTTGTAGCAATAATAATCCTCCACGGGCAACTTAATCAGGATCTTCCTGCCGGAATAGTCGACGAGCATCTGTCTACATTCTGCATCGCCGTTTTTCGTGATACTGAAGATAGACGGTAGTTGCGCCAGCTCATCTATATCTTTCGAGATGTCAAGCGTCGTCATCTTCCCCGTTGCAAGGATACACCCCGCCTCGATCTCAAACGAAACACCTTGATAATCCTCATGAAAATCAGGGCTTGCATATCCACGGATATCCTTAACCGCCGCGATGAACGGGCAAATCTGCAACTCCCCGTTGATTTTCTTGTCAGAAATCAGATGCGACGCCATCTCCTTGTCCGTCTGAAATACTTCGCGAAAGGCCGTCCGGGCGCATTCCAGATGATAGACGTATTTCGCCTGCCCTGAACGAATCAGCTGCTTCAGTTCCTCGTTTGTCAGCACAGCGGCAAAATCAATCTGCAAGTCATATCCTTCTTTGCGCGGATCAATCGCCACCTCGAATCTGCCGGAGCTGTAATCATCCGAATAAGGGGCGAGGACGGGATAGGGATACAGCCTATATTTTATTTCCATATGCCTTCACCTCCATCGAGCAAAAATCATGATAGTCAATCTGGATGTCGATTCTCAACGGCTGCTGTTTCGTGAAAACGACATTTTGAATCTTGTTTCCCACCAAGACAAGATTGGGCTGCGAGGCACACCTTACCGCGAGGAGACGCGCCGGATAGTTTTGAGATTCTGCCGACATGAGCACCTCAAGAACCCCGTCAGATGCGGAAACCGCCGGCGTAAACAGAACGGTGTACGCTCCGCTCTTCCTGTCACGCACAAGATTCCGAACATGATGGGCAGCAATCACGGATGGTGACTTCCTATGCTCCACAGGGATGTCTCCATTGCCGTCGCCTGGATGATGTCCGCCGCCCTCGCCACCGCCATGAGAGTCTTGATCACCGCTCCCCCCTTCGCCTGGAATGTCAGAAATGGCTGTCTCCCCTTGCTCGTCTTCCTGTTGCGTATCTTGCTCCTCATCGTGTCCATCCGCTGCCGGCGCCTTGACATCAACCACACGGCTCTTGATCTCATGGATGGAGTCCGAAATCCCTTCCGCGCGCTCCTCATTCGACGTCTCATCTTCCTGCGCTACCGAAAGATATTCTCCCACCGGCGGATCCAAGGCTTCCTCGCTGTCATCATTCATCATCTCGTCCAAGCTTTCTCGTATAAACTTCAAGAACTTCTTCAAGAGATTTTTTGCCTTGCTCTTGTTTTCGGCGCGCTCCACTTCCCATGCAATATGCTGCGGATTCTCCAGTGTTCTCAGATAAGTATTGAGAGCGTCTCCCTCAATGAAGAGGACGCCTGCAAACGGAATGATGCCATTGATATGACCTTTATCCTTGATTTTCATTCCCGTTTGCCGCACCATCGCGACGCGGCGATGAAAGCCCGGCATAATCATCAGACGAAGCGTGACCTTTCCGAAAGTTTCCGGATCATCGGCGAATTCCTTTTCAAAGGTACGCGCCGAGGTGTCGTCCACCAGAGCCTGATAATATTCATCTGCCCTTTCCTGGAAATACTCCTTGTGCGAAACAACGAGGTCGGCAAGCGTTCCTTGATCAATCTCAATGCCGTCCACATCTACGACAAGAGTCCCATTGTAAACGGCATACAGAAAACCGTCCAGAATCGAAGCAACCATCCGCTCGCGCCAATTTTCATCTCCATCAAAACCGATGATGAAAATATCTGTGCCGTGATCCTCCGCTTCACGGCGATCGTTCGGATCCAATGACATCTGCTCATACACAGGAGAATTTTTCTCTCCGCCATAGAATCCCGTTCCCTGCGTGATTTCAGCATTTTGATTCCTGAACGATGGGAGACGCGAGATTCCCTGATAGGCTACGTTCCCCTCACAATCCGACGTGCTGTAGAACACCGTCCGAAACGCCGAGCAGGCAAAAGGCGCATATTTGCCGATGCCAAAGGAGCCGCCATTGCTCCCACTCTTATCGGAAGCACCCGTCGCCTTGGTCAGATTGCACCATGCAGAATTATATTCTTCCCGCGCACCTGTCAGACCAGTCGTATTGTAGTCGCTGATGCGCAAACAAGCAATCTTGGTATTCTTTGCCACGGCAAGAGCCGAGTCAAAAAACTTCTTCGCCTTTCGGTCCGATTTCTGCACGTCCCAAAATAACCGAGCGCGAATCAACGCATCTTTGAGACCATCGAAATCAGGAATGTCTGCGGGCGCAAGTTCGAACGTTTGAAATACGACTCTCGACGGTCGCCCGCTTCGATCATTTGCATCCAGAGAGTTCTGGCAAATCTCCCTGGCCAGCGACTTGATCGGCGTTCCTTTGAATGTTTCAACACCGGAATCTGCAATGCCAAATATAGACCCAAAATTATTTGAGGGAAAATTCCACTGATACGACCTCATACAGACCCTCCTCATAAAGACTCTATTATGGATATGATTCTCGATTCCTCGACAAATTTCCTGCACGAAATGCCCCGCCGCAAAGCCTCATGCTTCGCGGCGGGGCATTTCTCTTTCCTCACATCTCCTTATCTCACCTGTCGCTTGCATCGTGCACAGCCTTGTCAGTACCAGTACGAGTTCCCCATGCCCGAGAAGGCATAGCTCTCGTCATTATCCTGCATCGCAATCATCTCGCAGACGACCTCTTTTCCCCGCCAGTCCGTCATATACTGCAGCGCCCCCCGATAGCGATTCGACGGCGAAAGCAATATGCCCCAGCCCGCGAGGTATCGCACATAGTTTTCAAACTTCCACATGTCCTCGGAGATTTTCCCCAACTTCATCTTTGCGGCAAATGCCCGCTTTTTCAAAACTTTTTTCGGCGGAATCATCGGCACGGAAAGCATCTTTTCCTTGCCCTTCGGCTTTTCATATGCATCCATCGTGTGCATATAAAACATCTCGTACTCCTGCTCAACGCGGCTACCATTTTCCGGCAAACAAATGCGTTCCTCCACGAAAGATTTGCCATCCGTGAAGACTCCTGCCGTATACCAGCCTTTTCTGCCTTTCCACACTTTGCCTTTCCAGCCTGCCGTCAAGATGCTGTCTGTCACATCGTAAAATTTATTGTTCAGCTCTGCTGAAATCTCAGGGGCATCATTCGACGGTTGACCATCCAGCGCAATCATCACGCAGGCGACCGCTTCTTCCCGCCAGTCGGTCATATACTGCAGCGCCCCCCGATAGCAGTTCGACGGCGAAAGCACTGCGCCCTGCTTCGCGAGGTATCGCACATAGTTTTCAAACTCCCCCATATCCTCGGAGATTTCCCCCAACTTCATCTTTGCGGCAAATGCCCGCTTTTTCAAGACGCTCTGCGGAGGAAGCATTGGCATGAAAAGCGTCTCTTTCTCATCGTCCGCCTTCCCCTCCGTCTCCTCATAGGAAGAAAGCGCGTATATATAGAACACCTGTACTCCTGAGCGCCGTTGATACCATCTTCCGGCAGGCGAATGCCTTCCTCCACGAAAGATTTGCCATCCGTGAAGATTCCTGCCCTATACCAGTCGGCGTTATCTTTCCACGCTTTATTTTTCCACGCTTTATCTTTCCATGCTTCACATTTCCAGCCTGCTGTCAGGATGCTGCCTGTCACATCGAAAAATTTATTATTCGGTTCTGCGGAAACCCCACCGGAGTACTCTGCCATTTGCCTGAGAACAGGCTCTTTCAACTCCTTTTCCAACTCCTTTTCCGCCTTTTCCGCCTGCTGCTTCTCTTGCGTCTCCTTCAAGGCACACTGCTCAGCCTTTTCCACCATTTCGCGCACCCACGCCTCCTTACTCGGATCCTGCTTCCACGCATCATTCATCTCCAGCCACTCAACGTCTCCAAACATTGCGTGGAGGAGCAACTCTGTCGAATACGGCTTCCCTTCCTTCTCCGATTCCGGCTCCTCCCATTCCGGCTCCTCCTGCCACGTCTCTTGTATGTCCTCCAGCGTCTGCAAGGTCAGCCCCTTCTCTTCAAACGCCTCGCAGAAAACATTGCTACGTCTGCCTGCGGCAAACACGACCATATCGAAATATTTGGCATAGTTTGTCAGGAGATCTGCATACGTCTCGGCAACGAGATTCGTCGGATCCTCCCACACCAGATTACAGCCGAAGGCAGGCAAGACAAGAATATGCGGCATCTTCTCTCCATACTCGCCTCCTTCATGAATAGCCGCCTCGAAAATATTTCTGCCTTGCAGCAGATGCACAGAGCGCAGTATCGCCTTCGCCATGGCAGAACTGCCCGAATATCCGGTCCACAAGTCATCTGCAAGCGCTCCCGGCGGCGCACTGGTGATGACATCAATGTGACCCCACTCATTTTCCGGAAGAAGCTCGGGGACGCCATCGCGGATTTCTTTGAAAATCGTAACATCCCCGGAGTAAAGCCATTCATCCATCAACTCAGGATATTCTGTTTTGTTATATATTCCAGTGAGATGCTTCATATAAAATTTCTTCCATATCCCCGGCTTCGCCAGCGTCGAATAGAGATCCGAGCAGAGGCAGAGAGACTCCTCCACACCTGGCTCGCCAATATGCACACGTCCGCCGGGTCTTGTCGCCGAGCCGGGATTCACTGCCACGATCCACTTCTTCGGATAGGCAACGGACAAGGCACGCGCAACATTCACAAGCGGATCCTGCACCACGGCGATCCGCCCCCTCCGAGGATAGCATCTGTCCCAACCAGATTTCTGGAGTCTGTCCTTATTCTTCTCACCATGGCGCACCCATGTGCCGGACAGGCGCTCATCCTCCAGAACGATGCGCTGTGTATCCACAAAGGCGTCCCTGCGCTTTCGATACCTCAATCGGCCGTTAAAATCCTCAATATACTTCATATCCGAAACATCCCCCTCTCTATTCGCGTTGACTCCACGAAGCGCACATCCGCAGCGATGAAAACAAACGGGAATCAGACTCTCAGCATCTTCTGATTCCCGTTGCTACACTATTCATTTCAGCGTCTTTCGTGCCTTTCGTATGATTATACCACACTCGATGTCGATTTTCGGGGTGATTCCGTACTTTGCAGAAAAATTTTCAATGTGCTGACAAAACCAGAGCGAACACCTCCTTCCACAAACATGATATAGTCCCTCGCGCCGCCGAGAATCTTCCAACCGTACGGAACGTGCGCCTCCGCTCGCCGCTTTGGCACGAAACTTCACACTCTGTATCTCCATGCCTTCCCGTGTGCGTCGCTCCATTTCCCTTGCCCGTGACCATCAAGATATGCCGCGCGGCCAGTGCCTTGGCAATTCGGCAAACCGTCATACCATCAAGGAAAAGCCGGAAGATGAGCCGTACATTCTTGGCTTGCTCCTCATTGATGGCGAGATTGCCGTCCTCTCCCTTATCGTAGCCGAGAAAACGCGAGCAGCCGACGGAGAACTTGCCGTCTGCGAGTATCTTCCTCAGACTCCATGTGACGTTCTCGGAAATGCTCCTCTCTTATGCCCCTGTTGACCCTGCCAATCGTTCAACTTCTTCCTGGGACAACTGTGTTGCTTCAGCAATCTGGGAAAGTGTGAGTTTCCCCAAAGCAATTAAAGCCATCGCCGTCTGACGAGCCGATTCGACACGTCCTTCAAGACGTCCCTCGGCACGACCTTCAAGACGTCCCTCTTCCAATTTCCTCTCGCCGAATTTTTCCATCAGCTCGCACATGGTATGTACCCCCTCTGCTTCCGACTTAAAGTAATCCGCTCTTTGGGCAAGCTCCTTATAATTCATCTTTTGGGGATTCTCACAGAAGAAATCCTGCATCAATCGCCCAAGCGGCGTATCATCGCGATTCGCGCCGTTGACGTAGAGGATATGCGCCCCATCATCAAATGGTCGCTGAAGCTCTTGGATGATTCGCTCCACATGGTACAGAGGAAATCCCTCTCCATAGATATCATTTTCCGTGATGAAGATCACCCATGTTTCAGGCAGTTTGGAAAAATCCTCTCCTTTTGCCAATTCACGCGAGTCCATCATGCTGCTGTTATAGCGTGCCCGACGCGGGATCGCTCCTTCGTTTGCACGCTGCACCTCGCAGTCGTAGAGCTTTCCCTCGCTGTCCTCCGCCAACACGTCAAAGCGCACACCACGACCATAGAGATTGTCCGCACTCTGCTGCGTGACGACATGCTTGACAACAAGATCATCGCGGTCAAAGAAGATACGCAACAGGAGCTGCATTCCCTCAACATAGTTGTCAAAACATACGTTGAAAAACGTATCGTCTATCAAGCGGAATTTTTGAATCAGCACACCATATTCCGCAGGAATGTCCTTCTTGATTGTCCTCACCGCTCCTATAGCCTCCTCATTTCCTTCTATTATCATAGTATGCACTACGGCAAAGATTGTCAAGGCTGAAAGATTCTGGCGAAACATCAAGGGGTGTCAAACGTTTTAACACCCACCATGCCTTATCGGACACTGCCCACCCCTGTGCAGTCGTCGAGATTTCTGCCTTCCGTGCTCGTCAAAAAGTAGGCGTCGCTGACGAGCACGCGGCGGATGCGGCAGCGCTTGAGGCCTTCCTGCGTCTTTTCCCAGCAGCCGCTCAAGGAATGTATGACATACGTCTTGCCATCGACCGAGCCGAGCGTGAGCATCACATGGCCGGGGCGAAAGAGAAGGCTCGCAGGCGGCGCGGCGAGAAGCGCTTCGGTTCGCTCCTCGGGCGCGAGATCGTCGAGCGGCGTGAAAAAGATGTGCGGCGCGTCATCTTCCGTGCCGCGCCGACGCACCCCGAATGCCGCAGCCTTTCCTCGCGCACCGTGCGCCGCATTCTGTGCATCGCCCACATGGGCACTCGCCCGCAGAAACGCCTCCTCCTGCTCATCGGCGTCGCGCGGCAGCTCGATGCCGACCGTGCGGTAGACGTCGGCGACGAACGAAGAGCAGTCGACGCTCTCATCCTGCCCGCCCCAGCCGTAGACGTCGCCGAGACACGCGAACGCCGCGCGGCGCAGATTGTTCGCCGTATAGGGCAGGCTGCCGCGATGGAGCGCGGCGGCTTCCATGCCGCCCGCATCCTCCACAGCAAGGCTCGCGCTCTCGCTGTACGGAAGTGTCACAAGCATTTCTTGGAGACTGCCGTCCGCCGCACGCTGCGGCAGACGCGCGAGATGCGCTCCGCCCTGCTGCACGAGCGGAATGCGGCTACCGAGCTGATAGAGCTGTCCGCCTGCCTCCTCGGGCGTTTCGTAGCGGTTTTGCGTGACGACGAGGAAATCTTCGGGCTGCACATAGGCGAGCCACGTCTCGCGCGTTGTCAAGGCAACCGCATCCCTCGCCAGCCAGCCGCGATAATAGCGCATGGAAACGAAGAGGAACTTGCCGTCTGCGCTCTCGCTCCAAACGGCAAGCGGCTCAGCGGGATCGACGGCGGTCGCCTGCAGGATGTCGTAATGAATGTCATCGGGCGCATCGAGCCAGGCCTCCTCGGTCGGCAGACCGCGCAGGTCGGCACGCCGCACCGTCACGCCATAGCGCAGAGGATTGCGAAGCGGCAGCCTGTCCGCCGCGCAGTTTTCGACAGTCGCCTGATACGCCTCATCCGAAAGCGGCTCTGTCGGCGCGTACCAATCTTCACGCTCGGGCGCGGCTTCTTCCATCCAGTGTCGGAGCTGCCGCCTCGATACGGCACGCGGCAATTCCGCCAGAGAAACAAGACTCGGCTGATTCGCGTGCAGCTCCTCGTTGAGACGCGCCACGTCCTCTGCCGTGCCAAGGAGGCGGTCGCCTGCTGCATCGCACCAGAAGCTAACGTCATCGTAGGGAGCGCCGAGCGCCACGCCGTAATCGGGCGATGCCGCTTCCGTCTGCGCCCGCATATCATCTGCCAGCTCCGCCTTCAATGCAGGCTGAGCGGAAACTGCCGCCGCATCTGTCACGGACAACACTGCCGCGGCAGACGTTCCCGCTTCCGCAGCCGTCAAATCCGCCCTGCCGAGCAACACGCCAGCCGCAGCCAAAAAGCACGCAGCATGCTTCCCGATATTTCTCGAAACTTTCATTTTCGCACACATACCTCTCAACGCTCCAAAATCACAGCGCCCGCTGCCTTTTCCTCGCGAAAGGAACGCGCCGCCCCCCAAAGTTGGCGGAAAGAAAGCAGTACAGCGGCCGCATCTGCCGCAGGAACGGCGAGCCATGCGCCATCAAGGCCGAAAAAGTGCGGCAGGAGCAGCAGGAACACCACGATGCCGACGAGATTGCGCACAAAGGACAGGATTGCCGACATCCTGCCGTCCGACAACGCCGTGAAAAAGGTCGAGGAGAAAAGGTTGAAACCGCAGAGCAAAAAACTCCACGAGAACAGTCCGAAGCCGCCGAGAGCCAGCGCATAGGCATGCCCTCCATCCGGCAGAAACAGCGTCATCAGCGGTACGGCGAATATATTTGCCGCCGCAAAGGACAAAATTCCGAAGAGAAAGATAATGCCAAGCGACAGCCGCAGAAGGCGCAGAAGCTCAGCATATCCTTTCGCGCCGAATTGGTAGGAAAATACAGGTGCGACGCCATTGGCGAAACCCATGAGTATTGCCGTCAGGAGCATTTCCGCATAGAGGATGACACTGATCGCCGCGACGCCGTCCGCTCCTGCATAGGAGAATGTCACGAGGTTAAAGAGATACGTCGTAATGCCGACGGAAAGCTGCGTGACCATCTCGGAAGAGCCGTTGTAAAGTGCCTGGAAAAGCGGACGCACGACGAAGGAAAACCGCTCGAACGCGAGCGTGCGGCTGTAGCGCGAAAAGTAAACGAGACCCACGACCGCCGCGACGACATCCGAGATGCCCGTCGCAAGGCCCGCACCGAAGATGCCCATGTCGAAGTGCGCGAGAAACACATAGTCGAGTCCGACATTGACAAGTCCCGCTGTCAACGATACGAGAAATCCCTGCACGGGGCGGCCATCCGCGATATAAAAAGCGTTGAATATGATCATCAAAACGACAAAGGGCGCGAAGAACATATTCGCCGAGAGATACGCGCGGCAGTCGGCATAAAGCTCGGGTGAAGCGCCGAGAAGCGCCAAAATAGGCTCCATGAAGAGGAACACCGTGCCTGCGAGCAATATGCCGAGCGCTGCGCCGACAACGGCGAGCAGCGTGAAGCGGCTTCTCGCCAATGCCGCATCGCCCTCACCCAGCGTCTTGGCAACGAGCGCCGAGCCGCCCGAAGAAAGCATGATGGAAAGCCCAAATACGAGATTCAGCGCAGGATAGACGATATTCGATGCAGCGAGCGCAAGGCTTCCCGCATACCGCCCGATGAAGATGCCGTCCGTCACCGTATAGATAGAAATGACGAGCATCATGCCGACGGCGGGCGCAGCGAAGCGCAGAAGTCCGCCGAGGCTGAAATGCTTTGCCAAGGTGTTCATGAAATTCTCCTTTTGCAGCTTGACCAGAAGAGCTAATCAGTCTGCACCCTTCGGGCTTGACTTCTTGGACTTTCATTGTAAGCTTAACGCACAAACGTCCACTTCGTGGACATGGTGCGCACGCCCTTACATGAAAGAGCCAATCAGCCTGCGCCCTTCGGGCTTGACTTCTTGGACTTTCATTGTAAGCTATATAGTAGGGGTGTTGTCAAGTTTTGGGCGAGAACGAAGCGCCTTAGCCCCCTGACCAAGTTCGCATGAAACAAGGCTGCACAAGGAAGCACGCCTTTTCTTCATGCTTCCTCAAAAGGAGACGATTGCCATGTTCAGAGAAATGCGCCGCAAGAATCAACAGATGAGCGATGAAGAAGCCCGCGACATCCTCGCGGCAGCGACCTCGGGCGTGCTCGCGCTCGCGGGCGAAAACGGCTATCCCTACGCCGTGCCCATGAGCTTCGCCTACGACGAGGAAAAGGAACGCCTGCTCTTTCACACGGCACGCGTCGGTCACAAGATGACGGCGATCGAGCGATGTGACAAGGCGTCGTTCTGCATCATTGCCGAGGACAAAGTCGTGCCGCACCGCTTTCTGACGCAATACCGCAGCGTCATCGCTTTCGGCAGGCTGCGCGTCCTCAAGAGCGACGCGGAAAAGCGCGAAGCGGCGGAATTTCTCGGCGAGGCTTACTATCCCGGCCATCCCGAAGCCTGTGATGAAGAGATCAAAAAGCATTGGCCAGCCTTCAACATGGTCGAGCTGAAGATCGAGCACCTGACGGGCAAGAAAGGGAAAGATCTCGTATAGCGAAAAAAAGGACAGCCCTGCACCATCCTCGGGATGCTGCAGGGCTGTCCTTCCTCATCATATAAGCGTCGCATCAAAGGGCTTTCGCAGGCGCGGCGGCCACGGGCGACGCCTCGAATTCCTCCATCTTCAGCGACGTACAGCCGCCCGCGATGACCTCTGCGTCATAGCCCGCCTGCTGAAGGAAACGCGCCGCCGTATAAGCGCGCTGCCCGACCTTGCAGAGCACCGCCCAGCGCTGCGAGCGGTCAAGCTCCGAGAAGCGCTCGCGCAGCTCGTCGAGCGGAATCTGCGCGTCGGATGCGGCTGGCGCATGGGAAAGCTCGCTCTCCGTGCGCACGTCGAGCACGCGCACGCCCTCTTCTCGCGCCTCCTTAAGGCGATCTGCGGACAGGAAGCGCACGAGGCCTGCGAGATCGTTTTCCGCCATGTAGCCCGCCATGTTCACGGGATCTTTTGCCGCGCCGAATGGCGGCGCGTAGGAAAGCTCCAAACTCGTCAGAAAATCCGTGTCCGCGCCCATGGCGATCGCCGCCGCGAGTACGTCGATCCGCGCCTTCACGCCGCCCGCACCGACGATCTGCGCCCCGAGAATCTTGCCGACAGACTCCTTCGTGCGATAGAGGAGCTTCATCGTCATCGTCTGAGCGCCCGGATAATAGCCGACATGCGCGAGCGGATGAAGCTTCACGACGCGGTAATCCTCGCCATAGGATAGACCCTCACGCTCAAGGGTGCGCTCGTTCTTGCCGACGGAAGCCGCCGCGAGACCGAACACCTTGAGGATCGCCGTGCCGACGAATCCGTCATAGACGCGCCGCCTGCCCGCCATGTTGTCGGCGGCGATACGCCCCTGCCGATTCGCAGGCCCTGCGAGCGGCAGAGCGCCCGCCTTCTTCGTCTGACGGTCGAGCGTCAGCACGGCATCGCCCACGGCGTAGACCTCGGGCACGCTCGTCTCCATGCGCTCGTTCACGAGGATGTGGCCGCGCTCGCCGAGCGCGATGCCGCTCGCCTTCAAGAATCCCGTGTCGGGACTCACGCCGATGGCGAGCACGACGAAGTCCGCCGCGACCTCGCGCCCGCTCGCAAGGCGCACGAGGACGCCCTGCGCTTCTTCCTTGAACTCCTTCACGCCATCGCCGAGAACGAGTCCGACGCCGTTCTCGTTCATCTCTTTTTCCACGATCTTCGCCATGTCCGCATCAAATGGCGCGAGCACATGCGGCGCCGCTTCGACGAGCGTGACGGAAAGCCCGCGCGCACGAAGATTCTCCGCCATCTCGACGCCGATGAAGCCGCCGCCCACGACGACGGCACGCCCCGTCGCCGCATACTGATCCGCCAGGCGGCGCAGAGCCTCGGCGTCGGGCACACTCCTAAGCGCGAGGACGCGCGGGCTTTCGATGCCTGGAATCGGCGGGCGCAGAGGCTTTGTTCCGGGCGACAGAAGAAGCGCGTCGTACGGCTCTTCATACGTCTCGCCCGCCGCCGTCCGCACCTGGACGCGGCGTTTTTCCGCATCGACCCGCACAACCTCGCTTCCCGTGCGCACGTCGACGGCGAAGCGCTCGCGAAACAGCTCGGGCGTCATGAGCAGCAGGCTCTCGCTCTCCTTGATCTCATCGCCCACATAGTATGGCAGGCCGCAGTTCGCGAAGGAGATGTGCTCGCCACGCTCAAAGAGCACGATCTTCGCATCCTTGTCCAAGCGCCTGAGTCGCGCCGCCGCCGTCGCCCCGCCCGCCACGCCGCCGACGATCACATAGCGCTTTGCCTGTTCCTTTTTCATTTCCATACGAATATGCCTCCTTCTGTGCCGCCGCGCTTCGCTCGTCGAAAGAGCGAAATCAGCCCATATCGTGATAATTCTTCTCCTTGCAGAAAAGCCCTTCGAGCAGCTGCTCCACTGCCCGGCTCTTGAGGCGATAGACGACTTCCAGCCCGTTGCGCTCGCCCTCGATAATGCCGACGGCGCGCATTTTCGCGAGATGCTGCGAAATCGTCGACTGCGGCGCTTCGAGGCACTGCTGCATGTGCGCCACATTGCAGCCGCCGCTCTGCCAAAGCCCGCGCGCGATGCAGAGGCGCACGGGATGCGAGAGCGCCTTGAGCATCTCGGCCGCGCGTGCAAGCTCTCGATCTTCTGCCATAGAATCAACTCCAAAATCGTTATATTTATATATTACGATATAGCGATTTATATGTCAAGAAAAACTCCCCCTCATCGAGCGATTTCAGCAAATACGAAAAATCCGTCCGTCCAGCAAGCAACGCATTTAATCGAGTTGTCAACATACCGGCTACTCCCAGTCGATATCATCATGCGATACGGTTTTTCCACGCATATATTCCTGCATAGCGATGTGATGCGCCTCCCTGTCGTCCTCTGACGCAAAATCCTCCATCTCTTTCGGCAAGAATCGCCTCACGACCTCCAGAAGAATCGGCAATTCGCGGTCCGGAATGAACTCTATCATCTCCACAATCTGAGCTTTTACCGTCATAGCAGGAAACCTCCCTTGTAGACATCGCCTCGCGGCGCAATTTTTTCAATCAAGAGCGTATCCTTTGCAGGATATGAAAATACGATTCGCCAGCCTCCAACGCGCAGCCGATAGAGTCCGTCACTCCCCTTGAGTCGTTTCACATCGCCTTGCGGCAGACCTTCAATTACCTGTTTGATGCGCTGTTTCGTCGGCCTGTCCATCGTCTCAATGCTCTTTACCGCAAGTTTTGCATATTGTATTTTCATGGATGGATTCCTCTTCTCACCAAAGCCGCAAACATCAAGTCGCAAGATCCTTTCCGCTAAGGAAATTATAGCAAAAAGAGATGGCGGATGCCATCTCTTTTTGCTGTATTCACCGACCCTTGCCATGATCCTTCAAGGCGCGCTCGATGTCGCGCTTGGCGGCCTTTGCCGCCAGATCCCGGCGCTTGTCGTAATTGTGCTTGCCGCTGGCGAGTGCGAGTTCGAGCTTCGCCCTGCCCTTCGAGAAGTAGAGCTTCAGCGGCACGAGCGTGAAGCCCTTCTCGCGCGTCTTGGAGAAGAGTTTGACGATCTCCGCCTTGTGCATGAGGAGCTTTCTCTTCCGTAGCGGCTCGTGGTTGAAGATGTTGCCCTGCTCGTAGGGGCTGATGTGCATGTTCTCCACGAAGATCTCGCCGTTCTTGATCGAGGCGAAGCTGTCCTTGAGGTTCACTCTTCCCGCGCGCAGGGATTTGACCTCCGTGCCCTGCAGCACGAGGCCCGTCTCAAAGGTTTCATGTATGAAATAATCGTGACGCGCCTTGCGGTTTTCCGCGACGATCTTCATGCCGTCGTTCTTGCGTCCCATCGCTTCCCCCCTACTTCCTTATGCGGCAATCGCCGCTTCCTGCAGCATCCCTGCATCAATCGCTGTTCGCCGTCGCTCGCTGCGTCTTGTTGTGCGGGCGGCGCTTCTTTTCCGGCTTGGGCGCAGACTTCTTGCCCTTCTTGCGCAAGTCCTTCGGCGGCTTCATCCAGAACGCTTTGGGGCGGCTGCTGCTCGACTCGTCGGCGAGAGCGCCCTGCCTTTCCGCCTGGAATCTTTCCGGCCGCTTCGCGCCGCGCCCTTTGTCGTGCGGCTTCGCACCCTTATGTCCCTTGCCGTGCGGCTTGCGTTCGCCCGTTTCCACAGGGGCGGATGTCTTCTCCGGACGCTT
This sequence comes from Selenomonas sp. CM52, assembly GCF_000292955.1. NCBI lineage: Bacteria > Bacillati > Bacillota > Negativicutes > Selenomonadales > Selenomonadaceae > Selenomonas > Selenomonas sp. CM52. Next base: position 69,359 of record NZ_ALNM01000046.1, on the reverse strand, counting down.
GTCGCCCTTCACATCGGCGATGATCTCATCCGTACGCTTTTCTTTCGCCGCCTTCCGACCTCTGCCCTTTTTCGAGCGTGCGTCCTTCTTCGCGCCCTTTTCTTTCAAAGATTCACCGCGCTTTACGTCGCCTTCCTCGGGCTTCTTCTTCGCGGCGACAAAGACGCCGTTGTCCTCCAAGATGAAGTCGAGGTTGCGCTCGGCGATATTGGCACGCACGAGCACGACGCGCACAGGCTCGCCGAGGCGGTAGGAGACGTGCGTCGCACCGCCGACGAGCGCGTAGAGGTCTTCGCGGTACTCGTAGTAGTCGTTGACCATGCTCGATACGTGCACGAGTCCTTCGACGCCGTTTTCCAGCTCGCAGAAGATGCCGAACGCCGTGACGCCGCTGATGACGGCATCGAAAGCGTCGCCGACAAACTGCGCCATGTACTCGATCTTCTTCATGTCCTGCGTCTCGCGCTCCGCCTCGATGGCGATGCGCTCACGCGCCGAGGTGTGCTCAGCAATCTCGGGCAGGAGGCTCCTCAGGCGTTCCTGCCGCTCAGACGCGATCGTGCCCGTCGCAAACGTCTCGCGCAGCAGGCGATGCACGATGAGGTCGGGATAGCGGCGGATCGGCGACGTGAAGTGCGTGTAGTGACGCGCAGCGAGTCCGTAGTGACCGAGCGGCGCGTCGGCATAACGCGCCTGCTGCATCGAGCGCAGCGAGACGGCGCTGACGATGCGCTCCTCAGGCCTTCCCTTGACCTTTTCCAAGACCTGCTGCACGTCCTTCGGCGCTACCTCGCCCGCCTCGTTCGGCACGAGGTGCAGCGAGAACGTCGCCAGAAGATTGTTCAGCCGCTCGATCTTCTCGTCCGACGGCTGCTCGTGCACGCGGTAGAGGAACGGCTGCTCCTTCTTCTCCATGTGCTCCGCGACGGTCTCGTTCGCCGCGAGCATGCACTGCTCGATCATCGACTCCGCGAGCGACCCCGTGCGCTTGATGAGCGCGACGGGCTTGCCGCTCTCGTCGAGCTTCACCTTGATTTCGGGCACGTCGAAGCCGATGGAACCGCGCTCATGCCGCGCCTTTTCCATCGCGTCATGCACCTCGCGAAGAGGCGTGAGAAGCGGCAGGAGGTCGGCATTCTCCGTGCGCACCGCATCCGCTCCCTCGGCGAAGATCTCGTTGACGAGCGTATAGGTCAGGCGGCGATAGACGTGAATGACGACGGGCAGGATCTCGTAGCTCTTGACGAGTCCGTCCGCGCCGATCTCCATCTCGCACGCCATCGCCAGGCGGTCTTCGCCCGCGTTCAGGCTGCATATACCGTTCGACAGCTTCTTCGGCAGCATGGGAATCACGCGGTCGACGAGGTAGACGCTCGTGCCGCGTGCACGCGCCTCGCGGTCGAGCGGCGAATTCTCGCGCACATACCAGCTGACGTCGGCGATGTAGACGCCGAGGAAGAAACTGCCGTCCGCGCGCCGCTCGGCGTAAACGCCGTCGTCCAAGTCCTTCGCGTCCTCGCCGTCGATCGTCACGATGCGAAAACCGCGGCGGTCGCGCCTGCCGCTGAATTCTTCGGGTGAGACGGCGTCCTCAATCGCTGCCGCCTCTGCCGCCACATCGGCGGGAAACTCCTCCGAAAGCCCGTATTGGCTCATGACGGAGAGCACGTCGACGCCCGGCTCGCCCGCGCGGCCGAGGATTTCCTCCACCTCGCCCTCGGCGTTCCTCCTGCCCGCCGGCCACTTCGTGATGCGCACGACGACTTTCATGCCCGCCTTTGCGCCATGCACGGCGCCCTTAGGGATAAAGATGTCCTGCCCGATCTTCTTGTCATCGGGAGTCACAAAGCCGAAGTGACGGCTCTCCTCGAACGTGCCGACAATCTGCTCGTTGGCTCGCTCGACGATGCGGATGATCTCGCCCTCGCGCGAGCGTCCGGCAATCTCCGACGGCGAAATCCTCGCGACGACGCGGTCGCCGTTCATCGCGCCGCCAAGACTCACGCCCGGCACGAAGATGTCGCTGTCCGTCTCCTTCTCGCGCACCTCGGGGATGATGAAGCCGAATCCCTTCGCCGACATCGAGAGCCTGCCGACGACGAGATTCATGCGCTCGGGCACGCCGAAGCGTTCGTGGCGAGTCTTGATGACGGCTGCGGTCTTCTCCAGCTCTTCCAAAGCCGTCCAGAAGAGCGCGAGTTCTTCTTGCGCGAGATTCATGGCGGCGGCGAGATCGTCCGCCGTCAGCGGCTTGTACGCCGCCGTGCGCATGTAGTTTACGATGCGCTCCTGCAATTCATTTTGTTCCATTCATTTCTCCTACCAGCGCCATCTTCGCCGTCGCTTCCGCAAGCACAGTGCCGTCAGCGAGCGAAAGTTTGGCGCGCATGTTCACGAACCCCTTGCGGCGGCTCTCCTCCCATCCCTCGATCAAAAGCTCCTCGCCGACGGGCGCAGGATTTCGATAGCGCACGGCCAGACGCGCCGTCACAGCCCGCTCGCCGAGTCCATCGTAGAGATAGCCGCCCATCGCCTCATCGAGCAGCGTCGTGACGATGCCGCCGTGCACGATGCCGCTGTATCCCTGGTACTCGGATGCAAGCGCCTTGCGCGCCCGAAATTTCCCGTCCACCAGCTGAAACTCCAAATGAAGCCCGATGGGATTCTTCGGGCCGCAGGCGAAGCAGTAGTCCTCACCCTGCCCGATCTTTTCGTATGGCATAAATCGTTTCCTTCCCCATTCTCTCAAACGCTCCCCATCTCGCGCAAAAACGATACCGTGCGCCGGAAGACCGCCTGTCGCTCGGCGTCGAGCATCACGAGATGACCCGAGCGCACGAGCCAAAGAACTTCCTTATGGGCCGCCCCCACATGGTCATAGATATAGCGGAGGCTTCTCCTGTGCGCCGTGCGATCGTGCAGCGAGTGCACGAGGAGGAGCGGTGCATATACCTTTGGCAGCAGCGCCTTGACATGCTTGATAAAGCCGACGAGTTCGTGGATGGCGACGAGCGGCATCCTGTCATACGTCACGTTGCAGAACTCGGGCACGTCGCGCAGAGACTTGCGCAGTTTCGGATGAAACCTGCCGATGCACGCGCTGCGCGGCGGCAGGTGCTTCATGCCGCGCCCCTCATCAATGAAGATCGGTGCTGCGAGCGTCACGACACCCGTGACACGCTTTTGCGCCGCGAGACGGAGCGCGAGCAAAGCCCCCATCGAATGGCCGACAACAGAAATGCGCGGCACGAGCCCTGAAAGGATCGCATAGCCATCGAGAGCCGAATCGTACCAGTCCTCAGCGTCCGTATGTGCCAAATCCTCGGGACTCGTGCCGTGCCCGGCGAGGCGCGGGCAAAGCACCGTATGACCTGCACGATGAAGGGCTTCGGCGAGAAGCCGCATCTCGGGCGGCATGCCCGTGAAGCCATGCAGGAGCAGCACGCCGTGCGGGCCGCCCGGCAAAAGGAAAGGCTCCGCTCCCTCGATGATCATCGCCGCACCCCTCCCTCGACGGCTGTAGCCAGAAAAGCCCCACAGGCCGCGCCCCTCCAATAGAAAGAAACGCCCGGCCTTTTGCCGAGCGTCCGCCGCAAACAGCTGCCAAGAAAGCGCAGAACCCCTCTGCGCTCTATGGCCGCCCTACATCGTCATCTTGGCAATCACGAGCGTAATCGCACCGAAAAGCACCGCCAGAACGACTGTCACACGCGCCAAGAGCGCATCCATGCCGCGCGCCTTCGCGCTGAACACGGTATCGCCGCCGCCCCCGTCGAAGCCGCCCATGCCCGCAGACTTAGGCTCCTGCCCCAAGACGGCAACAATCAGAAGTATGGCGACAAGCGCATCAAGCACCATCAATAACGTAAGCAAAAGTGAACCTCCTCCAGATCAGAGAGTCTCTCCTCTCCTCCTTATTATACTATTCTATCATGAAAGCCCGAGAAGTCAAGAAAAAGGCGCGGCCATCAAGCGCCGCGCCTTTTTCTTATGAAGCCCCAAGAGGTCAAGCCGAAAGTGCAGACCGATTGGCTTTCTCATGCAAACTACATGCGATGATTCAAGTTTTTCCGCTCCATATTCGCAATCCCTGTTAAAATCTCAATATTTTTCCTTCTCCAGTCATCGCATTCATCAAAAAAGCACACATCCTTTCGCTTCTTAAAAATACGGAATGCCTGCGCCTCCGAATTGTCGTAAATATGGCAAATGTCACTCACCGCTACGACCGCAGGAACAAGAGCCATAGCACGATCATAGCGCGTATAGATTTTCTCTTCTGGAACATCGTGCCCTCCTGAAGCTACGCGCATCTTCACACGGTATACATTGATTCGTGGATCTGCAGTCAAAACATAATAGCAACGAATAAAATAGCCCGCATCCCTTGCCCGCTCAAGCAAATACAGATTGCGTGATGTGGAGAGCACTGTTTCGAAGCAAAAATCGCGCAGCTTGCTTAGACATTCTTCGCGCTGATGTTCTGCGATCTGCGCAGCCTTGATGTCGCTGCATTTAAGATTCTTCTTGATTTCATCGGCATTGATATAGTCCATAATGGGGCGCAGAACCTCTGTAAACGTACTCTTGCCCGATCCATTAGGGCCGGCGAAAAGGACAATTTCAGGTTTCTTCCGCGTGCTGCTCACCATAACGCCCCTTCCGCGCACGCTCCGCCACGGGGACGCGCGTGCCATCGCTTCTCAGTTCATAGATTTTCTGCGTCTTGCGATCATAGACGATGCTTGGCACCCCCATAGCCTTGTTCTTCTCAAGCGCAATACGCACCGCCGCATCAACACGTCGCACGACCATTTCATCCGTGATTGCATCTGTTGCCATCATGCCGCCTCCTTCAAAAATCTTCCCCTAACTGCCACTATATCACATTTCCCTTTCCGTTTTCAACGAAAAGGGACTGTTGCACAGCAATGCATGTGCGACAGCCCCTCCTGTCAATATTTTCTTTCCTGTATCGCCATCGGGGCGATTTCTGCCGGATAGACGCTGTCCTTGACGAAGACCGTGCGCTCGACCTTCTCGCCGGCTAAGACCTTCTTCGCCATCTCCATCAAGAGCGGACCCTGCAGCGGGTTGCCTTCGACGGTGCAGTTGCTCTTGCCGTCGATCATCGCCTGAAAGATCGCGCGCGTGCCGTCGCACGAGACAATCACGATGTCCTGCCCGGGCTTCAAGCCTGCCGCCTCGATCGCCTCGATCGCACCGAGCGCCATGTCGTCGTTCTGCGCGAAGAGAATGTCGATCTTGTCCTTGTAGTTCTTGAGCATCTCCGTCATGACCTGCTTGCCGCCGTCCTTCTGGAACGTCGAGTTCTGTGCGACGAGAATCTCATAGGCGTCCTTGTTCGGCGATGCCGTCATCTCATCGCGAAAGCCCGTGTCGCGTCGCTCGACAACGGACGAACCTGCAGGGCCTTTGATCTCGGCGATGTTGAACTTCGCACCGCCGTCGCGCGGCTTCTTCCCTTTGGCCAACATATAGCCGTCGAGCCAGCGGAACGCCTCGCGCCCTTCGCGCACGGAATCCGTGCCGATGCGCATGACGTAGAGGCTATCGTCGTTCGTCTGCAGGTCGCGATCGACGATGATCACGGGAATCTTCGCCGCCTTCGCCTCCTTCAGCACCTCATCCCAACCCGTCGCCACGATGGGCGAGAAGGCGATGATGTCGACCTTCTGCGCGATGAACGAGCGGATCGCCCGAATCTGATTCTCCTGCTTGAGTTCCGCGTTGGAGAACTGCAGTTCGATGCCCGCATCCTCCGCCGCCTGCTTGATCGACGCCGTATGCGCGGCGCGCCATGTGGACTGGGCGCCGATCTGCGAGTAGCCCATCGTGATCTTGCGGTTTCCGGAACCCGGTTCTGCGCTGCCGACCTTGCTCGCGTCCTGCCCATTCGTCGTACACCCCGCAGCTGCAATCGCCACGAATGCAGCAAGCAGCAAGGCAAAGATTTTCCTCATATCGCTCTCTCCTTTTCGCACTCCTTGATACAGGCATAAACATCCACTATCCAAGGCATAACTTAATACTATCTTAAATCTAGCATCGAACACCGTTTTTGTCAATCCATACAATGATAATTTCAGTTGACTTATAGACCTTTAGGCCTTAAAATTCAGCTATGAGCAATGTTTTTTTCAGAGATAAAGGATGTGTTCCATGCTACTGCACGAAATCTTGCAAAACGGGCGCGGCGAAGACATCGCCGTCATCGACCGCGGTCGCCGCATCACTTACGACGAACTGCGCGAAGCCCTGAGAGCCTCGCGTGACCGCTTCTACGCCGCCGGAATCCGTGCGCACGACCACGTCGCGCTCTTTTCCCATAACCGCGTCGAACTCCTCATCGCCTACCTCGCTGTGAACTCGCTCGGCGCTGTCGCCGTCCCGCTCAACTACCAGCTCAGCGTGCGCGAAGTCGCCTACATCATCAAGGACGCGGGCGTGCGTCACCTCGTGACGGAAAAGGAGCTTCCCCTCGAATCCCACCTCGGACAGCAGGGATACGGCGGTGAGCTTCATCAGATGCCCCTCCTCGACGTCATGAAGCCCGCAAGCGCCATGCCCGCGCCGAAGCTTTCGAACATCTTCTCAGAGGAAAATCCCTGCGTCATCATCTACACCTCGGGCACGACAGGCGCCCCCAAGGGCGCCGTACTCAGTCATCGAAACCAGTGCACGAACGCGCATCAGGTCATGGAGCATCACTCCATCACGCCGAACGACAAGGTTCTCTGCGTGCTGCCGATGTACCACTGCTTCGCCTGGACGTGCTCCGTCCTTGCGACGCTCACAGCCGGCGGCACGATCGTCATCGTCAACGGCTTCATGCCCAAGGAGACGATCCGCGCCATCCGCGACGAGAAGGTCACTATCATGTACGCCGTGCCTTCCGTCTGCGCCATCCTCACGCGTCAGGCAGATGCGGAAGACCTCAAGAGCCTTCGCCTGACGGGCATCGGCGGCACGGCGCTGCCGCAGGAAATCGCTGCGGCCTACCGCGAAAAGTTCGGCCTCACGATCTACGAGGTCTATGGACTCTCCGAGGCCTCTCCCGTCGTCACGATGGACTCGCCGCGTCACTACCGCCCCGGCTCTATCGGCGTGCCCATGAAGGGGCTTGAGGTCATCATCGCCAACACCGACGGCACGGAACTCGCACGAGGCATGGCGGGCGAGCTGCTCGTCAAAGGGCCAACCGTCATGAAGGGCTACTGGCATCAGGACGAGGCGACGGCTCGTGCACTCAAGGACGGCTGGCTGCATACGGGCGACATCGCGCGCATGGACGAGGACGGCTTCGTCTACATCGTCGACCGCATCAAGGACATGATCATCAGCATGGGCGAGAACGTCTACCCGCGCGAGATTGAAGAGCTCGTCTACTCCTTCCCCGGCATCGAGGACGCCGCCGTCATCGCCATTCCCGATCCTCTGCGCGGGCAAGCGGGCGCCTGCTACTACACGGTCAAGAAGAACGAAGAGGTCGACATGCGCACCTTGAAGAAGTTCCTGCAGAAAAATCTCGCCGTCTACAAGGTGCCGCGCGAGTTCTGCCAAATTCCCGAAATGCCGCGCACCTCGACCGGAAAGATTGCCAAGCGCGAGATCGCACGCCTCTATCGCGAGGATAAGTGAGGCCCACACAAAAAGAAAATGCCGCGCAGGGCGGCAAGCGAGGAAGGGGCGGGGCTTTCCCGTCCCTTCTTTCTATTTACGGTTCTGCACAAACAAAAAAAGGCGCCGCAGGGCGCGGCGCAAATGAAGAGATGAGGTCTTGGACGGGACGCCCTCCCCACGGGTACCAAGAGCGGCTTGATCCGCGCCGTGTGCATCGTGCTTCTCCTGTAAGGGAGACGCGGGCTGCTGAAAGCCATCGATTTGTACGAATGTACTGCACGCTGTGCGAGGTCAGTTCCAATCCTCGGCTCCACCCGATTGTTGTCCCCTATGGCGGAGGACATCCCTTGGGCTTCCGTCGTATCCCGCTTTTCCGGAAGTCCGACGGAGCTTCTGTTCTTGTTTTTAATTATACTCTAGGACAATGGTTTAGTCAAGGGATAAAGCCAACGATTTCTAATTTTTTTCAATCCGACGACCCTCGAACTGGAAAACCCTGTTCCCTCTGTATTTTAATGGAATACCTGCTAGAAAGAAGTGTACTTATGAAAACGACAAAACGCCGTCGCATAAGCCTGACTATTTTTCTAGGCATAATGTCGGCTATGGCGCCGCTGGCGACCGACATGTACCTGCCTGCTCTGCCCGAGCTTTCAGCAGAATTTTCCGCCTCGACCTCGGCGACGCAGCTGACCTTGACGATGACGCTGCTCGGCATGGCCATCGGGCAGATCTTCCTCGGGCCTTTGAGCGATATGTACGGGCGCAAACGACCGCTCTTTGCGGGCATGGTCGCCTTCGCCCTCGTCTCGGCGGGCTGCTTCTACGCAAGCTCTATCGAACCTTTTCTCGCACTGCGCTTTCTGCAGGGATTTGCGGGCGCGAGCGGCATCGTCATCGCGCGTGCCATCGCGCGTGACGTAGCCGAGGGCGTCGAGCTCACGCGCTTCTTGTCCATCCTCATGCTCGTGAACGGACTCGCGCCAATCCTCGCTCCCGTCGCCGGCGGACAGCTCCTCGTCTTCTCCTCGTGGCGCATCGTCTTCGCCGTGCTCGCCGCTATCGGCGTCCTCCTCGCCGTCTGGACGCTCAAAACGCGTGAGACGCTGGCCGAAGGGAAGCGCCAAAAGAGCATGACGGCGAGTTTCCATGCCTTTCCCACGCTCCTTCGCGACCGCTACTTTCTCGGCCACTGCCTCGTGCAGTGCTTCGTCTTCGGCGCGTTCTTCTCCTACATCGCCGGCTCTTCCTTCGTCTTTCAGAACATCTACGGCGTCTCGGCGCAAGGCTACAGCCTGATCTTCGGCGGCATCGGCACGGGACTCTTCCTCGCGGGACTCCTGCCCGCACGCCTCGCCGGACGCGTCAAGGACATCTCCATGCTCAAGGCCTCACTCCTCGTGCCTCTCGTCTCCAGTGCGCTCCTCCTTGCCTCCCTCCTTGCGGGATTTGCCCCGCTCGCGCTCACCATCGTCCTGCTCTTCATCACCGTCGTACCGCTCTCCGTCATGGGCACGGCGAGCTTCTCGCTCGCGCTCTCACGCCAAGGCAGGAACGCAGGCGCAGCGTCGGCTCTCATCGGCTTCTTCTCCATGGTGCTCGGCGGCGTCATGATGCCCCTCGTCGGCATCGCAGGAGACCATACGGCGATTCCCATGGCAGTTCTCATGCTCACTGGCTACGCGCTCGGCGCAATCGTCTTCTACAGCAACGTCAAAAACGGCTGAGGACGCCTTCGTACTTCCTTCAAATTTCCGCTGGGTGTACCTCTTCGTCGTCGAGCGTTCCTTCGAGATCGTGATCCGTCATGGCACAGACGGCGGCATCAGACCAGACGTTCTCCGCCGTCTCGATCATGTCGATGATCGTGTAGATGGGGAGAATCACGCCCATAAGCCCCAAGGGCGCACCGAGCGAAGACATCAAGGAGAGCGTCAGGAAGTAGCAGCCCATGGGCACGCCCGCATTACCGACGGCGGCGAGGACGGCGACGAAGAGCCACGTGACCATCGTGCCGAGCGTAATCTCAAAGCCCGCATTCTGCATGACGAAGAGCGAGGTCACGAGGATGAAGGCCGCGCAGCCGTTCATGTTGATCGTCGTGCAGATCGGCAGGACGAAGCGCGAGACAGTCGGATTCACCTTGAGATTCTTTTCCGCCGAAGCCAACGTCACGGGCAAAGTGCCCGCCGAGCTCTTCGTAAAGAGCGCCACAGCGACGGCCGGCGCCATCTTGCGGAAGACATGGAGCGGATTGAGGCCGCGCACGAGGAGGAAGAGCGGCAGGATGATGAAAAACTGGATGAGATTGCCGCCGAGGACGACAGCCGTGTACTTGCCGAGCGCACCGACGATGACACCAGCTTCGATCTGTGCCGATAGCTGCGCGGCAAATGCGAGGATGCCGACGGGCAGAACGTAGAGCAGTGCACGGATCAGTGTGAAGAGAAGCTCCTGTGCGCCATGGAGCGCCTTCAACAGCACGGCACGATTTTCCGTCTTTGGCATGAAGGCGAGCGCCAGCCCGACAGATGCCGCAATCAACATGACGGAGAGCACATTGCCCGAGAGGAACGGCTGCAGCAAATTGTTCGGAATGACCGAAAGGATGTGGTCATAGTAGGAAAGCGTCCCAAGCTTCTGCGGCACATCGGCCGTACCTGCTCCGATGATCTCAGCGGGCAAGTTGCCCGGCGCTATCCACACATAGAGTGCAAGTCCGACCGTCGCCGCTGAAATGGTCGTCAACAGTGTATAAGTGACAGCATGGGCAAAGATGCGTCCCGTATCCTTCTTCGCGCCAAGCGCCGCAAGCGTCGTGATGACAGCGAGAGCGATGGTCGGCACGGCGATGAACTGAAAGAGGCGCGTGAACACCGTCGCAACGAAATCAAACAGTTCGTTCAAAGGCCCGACGTTCAGCCAGCCAAGGCCGGCGCCGACAATGAGCGCGAGAAACCACAGGACAAACTGCTTGCCCTGTCCGTTTTGGCGGCTCTTTGCGATCGCCGCCTGCGCCGTCTCCTCGACGGCCGCATGATTCTTTTCTTCCGACATGATACCCCTTCTTTCTGCATGGCAGGAAGCCTCCCGCCACGTCGACGAACCAATCACCGCTTCCTCAGAAGCAGGCGGTTGATAATTCATATAAAATCAGTATGGTTTATATTATACGAATCTCCGCCTGCACTGTCAAGGGGCACGACAAGAAATCTTACAAAATCCTCGAAAGCGCAGAAAAGACGGGCTATCATACGAAGCTTTTTCCGCTCCGTATGACAGCCCGTCTTTTCAAATGTATATTCTCGTACACCACATCTCATACCCCGTCCATACACACAGTGACAAGCCCCTCCGTCCCTCACCTCACATAATGCACCCGCTCCGCTTCAAACCTGTCTGCGTGCAGCTTTCTCTCGTTTGGATAGCCGATGGCGAATAGGGAGAATGCCTTGAGGTTCGCGGGCATTTCGAGGATTTCTTCCACCTTCTTCATGTTCTCCTCGTAGGGCGCGATGCCGAACCAGACGCCGCCGAGGCCGAGATACGTCGCTTCGAGCCAGATGTTCTGCTGCGCCGCTGCCATGTCGATGTGCGAAAAGCGCGGCACGGTCAAGCCCTCCGTACGGTAGGCGAGCGCTAAGAGGAGCGGCGCTCCTGCCGCGCAGCCCGTATAGGGCGTGACCTTGGCGAGCGCGGCGATCTTTTCGCGGTTCTCGACGACGAAGAACTCCCACGGCCGCTGATTGCAGGCGGACGGTGCCTGCATCCCTGCACGCAGGATGCGCTCGACCTTCTCCGGCTCGACCGGCCTCGCCTGATACTTCCTTATGCTGCGGCGCTGAAACACGACGTCATTTTCCATCGAAAAGCACTCCTTCCAACCGTTTCTCGATCTCCTCCTGCGCAAGCATGGCGACGAGCGTCAGCACACCTGCCCGCTCTCGCCAAACCGCTTCTTCATACCGTTCAATTCGCATCTCAACGCTGGCATGTCGTCAGAGACAATCTCCCAGATAAGCCGCAGATTCACGCCTTCGTAGTCATGAACGATGCGATTCCTGATCTTATCGCGCATAAATCTCGATCCCCGTCTGCTTAATTTCCTCGGCAATCCGAGACTTCGGCTCGATATGAGCGACATCGAACACATCCATATCCTTATCATCCAAAGCTTCGCGCAACTCCTCCACGAAGCCCATGAATTTCAGTCCGCGCAAATCGCTGTCCACCAACAAATCCACATCGCTTTTTTGCGTTGCCGTCCCCTTGCCGTAAGAACCAAAAAGAATCGCCTGACGAATCCGATGGCTAGTAAAAATTGGCTGCAATCGCCGTTTTATTTCGTCGAGCGTAAAAATCCCCTTCGGCATATCAATCCCTCCGATTCTCGTATCGCGGGAAAAGCACTCCTTCCAACCGTTTCTCGATCTCCTCCTGCGCGAGCATGTCGACGAGCGTCAGCGATGAAATCTCGTTGAGGCGGCCGAGGAGCGCCTGCAGATGCTCGCGCTTGACCTTTCTCCCACCGCGCTCGAAGCGCTCCAAGAGCGCGAGCACGGCGAAGCGCGTCTCCCTGCGGCTCATGAGGCTGCTTGAGGCGAGGAGCACGAGCTGCGAGGCGAACGCTTCTTGCGCGAGCACGGGCAGAAGCTCGAACGGATCGCGGCGGCGCTCATCGAAGACCATGTGCCCCGCCCACCACAGGCGGGCGATCGGATTCACGAAGAGCGAGCGGCGCCGCCCCTGCGCGAAGAAGAAATCGCTCCGAAGCGCGGCGGCCTTTCCCTCGCCGAAATCCTTTTCCTTGCGGTAATGGATGTAGCGCCAGAAGAGCGTGTGCGAAAGCCCCGCCCAGAAGCGCTCATCCGCCGCCGTATAGGGCGCGAGCGTACGCCATGCGCCGTAAATGCGCCGCACGTTCTCCACGTCCGTCGAGGCAAAGTCGCCCTCTGTCAGAAGCTCGACGGGCGAAAGTGCGGCAAGCTCCGTCTTTTCGAGATAGCCGCGCGCCGAAAGATGCGCGAGCATCGCCGCATTGTCCGCGCTCTGATACATCGCGGCATATTCCTCAACATGCGTCTTCATATCGTCGATGCCCGCCTGCGTCATGAAGCTCAGTTCCATGCGCCCACCTCCTCGCGCTGCGCCAGATCCTCCAACTCCTGCACGGCGCGGTTCAGCGGATCGCGCAGGAGGCGCTGGGCGACGGCGAGAGGCTCTGCGTCCTTCGCCGCGACATCGATCTTCTCTTCTTCCAAGAGGTGCACGAGCACCCTCTGCCAGCGCGTCCTCGGCTCTTCCCCCGCACGCAGGCCGCTCTGCAGCTTTTCGAGCGCCGCAGTGAGAGCCGGCTGGACGACGCACGAGAGGAACGTCGCGCTGTAGACTCCCTTCGCGTAGCGGCGATAAGCGTCGTACATGCCTTGCGGCAGGCGGGCGACGATGTAATCCGAGCCGCAGTCGACGCGAAGCGCTGCCTCGCCCGCCTCGCGCCCCAAAGGCTCGACGCGCACGATGGAAGGAAGCGTCTCGCGTTCGTCATGCGCCTGCAGCAGGAATTCCGTCGTCTGATCGACGGCGAGGATATGTCCGCGTGCGAAAGAAAAGGCCTGCCCTTCGTAGACTTCATGAAAATCATCGCTCGCATATCCCTCGATCGCCGCCTTCGCGACGACGAACGGCGTGACCTGCAGAGAGACGCGCACCTCGTCCGCCGCCAGCGTCAGATGAAACGGCGCATCGTTGAACTCGAAGAGGCGGCGATACGACGTGACGGGCGACTCGACGTGCAGCGCATAGCCAGCAAGCCCCGCACGCACGAGGTTCCTGAGCGAAGTACAGCGAAGCACGGCGCGAAACTCAAGGCGCAGTTCTTTCCCCGACGCCTTCAGCTCGGCGATACCGTCGAACGACGACTTGCGGTAGCTGTCATTCGTCTTCGCCAGCAGCGGATACGGCGCCAGATGCCCCCGGATCTTCAACGTACTTCACCTCCATCAGGCAGTAGTCACGATAGTCCATCGTATAGTCGACAAAGAGTTTCGCGCCCTTCGCGACATTCTGCAGCTCGATGACGTTCTTCTCGAACTTTGTCAATTTCGCCCTGGCTCTGCCCGAAAGCGAGGCCGCAAGCAGCTTGACGGGAACATCCGTCTGCTCGCCCGCGAGAAAAAGCTCCAGGCGCACGCGCTCGACCTTTCGCGGCGCGATGAGGCTCAGGCGATAGCGTCCCTTCTCGCGCTCGACGCAAAAAGAGCGCATGTGAAGCGGCGAGAGGCGCGATGCCGCCGCCTTCTTCTTGCGGATCTTCTCGACACCGCTTTGAAGCTCCTCTTTGCGCCCGCCCTTTCGTGCAGCAAGGGCGCGGCGCACGGCTGCGTCTTCCAAGTCGGGCAGGAAATCGCCCGCGCCGAAGGCGTCGACGCCGCGCTCCTCCTCCGCCATCAGCCGTTCGCGCACCTTTTCCTTCAGGTAACGCTTGAGCCCCAGGTACATCTCCTTCGCCTGCTTCTCCTCTGCCGCGTCCTGCAGGACGCCCGGCTCCCACGCGTCGTGCGACGGCACCTCGATGCGGCGAAACGCCTGCCCCATCGCGTTCTCCTTGATGAGGAAGATCCCCGTGAAGTCGATACCGCTCGGAAACCCCTTCTGCTCGAAGAGCTTCATGCCAATGTGGCGCGACATGAGGATGCGGCGGTTCAGCCCCTCGCCGCGCGTCAAAAAGAGCGTTGCCGCGCCGTCGGGAAAGCCGTACTTCGCACCGTATTCTGCGGCACGAAGCTCGATCCTCTGCGTCGCCTCATCCTCGCCTAGAAGCATGCGCGCGTAGCGCTGGATCATGCGGTTCTCCTCATAGTATTCCTTGTGATGCGGACTGCCAGCCGTCTTTTCAACGGGAAGTGAATCCGCGTAAAGGCCGAGGCTCGTCTTCGTGATGCGGTGATCGCCGATCTCCACCTCCAGGTTGCCCAGCCATATCGCGAGAAGGAAATTGTCGAGAACGGCGCGGATCATCTCCTGCTCCAAGCCCTCGATGGGCACAAGCCCCATGATGAAGATGTCCGTGCCGCTCGTGCGCCGCCGAAAGGCGGGATCGAGCGTGAAGATGTCCAAAAGCGCCTTCTTGTTCTCGTCGCTGTAGTAGACCGTGCCCGTCGTCCAGCGATCCTTCTCGTCCCTATAGGAGACGAGCTTCGCGACGCCCGTATACGACTCCACGCCGTCTTTGTCCAACGAGGCGAAGAACGCCGTGCGAAGCTCCGAGCAGCTATAGACGACCGCCTTGCCGATGCCGAAACTGCCGCCCGCGTTCTCCTCCTTCTGCACGGAAAACCCCTGCTCCTTGACGAGTCCGCTCCAAAGCGAACCCTTCTCGCCCGCGAGCGCTCCCTCAAGCCCGCGCGTGCGAAAATCGCTGATGCGAAGGACAGCGATGCGCTCCGCCTTGAGGACATCCGCCGCACGCTCAAACGCCTCGCGGCACTTCTTGTCGTCCCGATTGCTGAGGAAGCATCGCTCCAGGATATTCTGAAAATCCTCGCGCCCTGGAAACCTCTCGCGCGGGATGTCAAACGACTGAAAGGAAACGAGGACGGCGCCCTCAGCGTCATCTCTTCGCGCGTCGAGCGAGTTCTGGATCGTCTCGCGCACGAGGTAGTGCACCGTGCGTATGCCGAAGGAAACGCGTGCGAGGTCGTTGTAGCCGACAAGCTCGCCGCTGTCGTTTGCCGGCGCACGCCAGCCGCCCTTCTTCCTGTCCATGAAAGGAAACAATTTTTCCACCTCATTCCTGTACGTTTCCTAGTATAGCAAAGAGACCGCCCAGTGACAATGCGTGAGGTGCGGCCAAAAATTAACAAAAGCTAAATATTGCAAAAATTTACCTGCGCCCTCTTGCATATACGAGCCAATATGCTATAATAAAGGTGCGGCAGGTGGACTAAGCGTCATCCCGCCTTTAGTGCCGTACCTTACTAACCACCAGAAGGAATCATCGCGTATGGTTCCTCCTGGTGGCAATATAATCGAATCCCGCCAGGGGTTCAGGCTGCAAGGCCAACAAGAAAAGAACAGGCAGCGAGCCTAGGCTCGCTGCCTGTTTTCTTTCGCTTTCTTTCCTTTTCCAGTATTCTCAATTTCTGGTATTTTCCCGCAACTTTTTTGCACCCGTGCGGGAATTGTGCTATAATGAGGCTCGTGCGGCAGACCGCACGGCTTCATACATTTCATCATTTCTCAGATGCGGCATATCTTCTCACAACGTGCCGCACAAAACGAAAGGAGTCTTTTCCATGCCAACAGCAGCAAAATCGAGCGGCGCAAGAAAGACCGCCGCCCCAAAGAAAAGCAGCGCCCCCTCGCGCACGCGCAGGACTTCGAACGTCGCCTACATCTTCTTCAACTGCGATGCCGAAAAATCCCACGACTCGATGAACATCTTTTACAACCATGAGATCTACCGCGACACACAGGCCTCGCGCAAGGCTCTTTGGCAGAAAGTCAAGGAGGAGCAGGATGCCTCGCGCATCGAAATCGCCGAAGACGATCTGACGAGCGTGCGCACGGCAATTCTTGAGAACGACCCCGCCGAAGCGAGCCGCTACATCCGCTTCGGCGCGATCGAGACCTTCGTCTGCCACTGATTCGTCCGCGATTCCCATACGGCCGAACGAGAAAAGCCCAAGAGCCGTCCCTAACGGTCATCCTTGGGCTTTTCTTTTTCAGGGATATCAAGCTCCTCGGCTTTCGTCTGCGTCGTCGGCACGCCCTCGGGCGTGAGGCTCGGCGCATAGCGCCAGCTCTCCTTGATCCTCTTTTCCAGACGCTCTTCGAGAAGTCGGCGCTCCCTCTCGTCGGTGATTTCCGGCTCGAACTGCCACGCTTGGACGCCCGTCACGCGGCCTTCCGGCGAGATGTCCGCAAAGAACTGCACATGCCCTCGGTACGCAGTCTCCTTCTCGGTCAGGCCGCGCTTCGTCTCCTCACGCAGCACGGCGGGCTTGTTCGGCTTACGCATCGCAGGATAGTCGCGCTTCTTCGGCGGCTTCGCTTTTTGACCCTCGACTGGTCTTTTCTTTGCCTCACTCGGCGACTTCAGCGCTTCTTGTGAAGGCGGCTTCCAAGACTCGGGAACGCTCTCCTCTTCCGTCGCCAACGTCTCATTCTCCACCCGCGGCTTCTCCTCCGCCAGTAGCTTCTCCTCCGCAGAAGGCGAAACTTTCGCGGCAGCCTCATCCGAGTCCGGCACATCGAGCCAGGTAATTTCCTGCGCCGTGTCCCAAAACGACTCCTCATGCGGCAAAAGAAGCCCCGCGATGCCAAACGCGAACATATGCAGAAGAACGGCAAGAAGCACGACAGTCCCCCAGCGTTGGCGTACGATCACAATCATCCCTCCCCACACGTTTCGTCCTTTCATTATAGCACACGAACACCAATCACACGGCAAAAACTATTGCACTTTATTCAGTATTCGCGGACGAGATTCTTCCCTTTTGGAGCAAAATATAGTATCATGAAGATGAGTAGATATTTCTCCTTTATATTTTAGGATAAAAAACTCAAAATTATTCGTCGAATATAAAACGATGCTCGAAACACTGCATCAAGTAAGATGATAGGCGGGTAAAATGATTCATATACCTATAAAAAAACTAAAAAACGGCATGATCACGGCGCAGAGCATATACAATCCGCTCGGCGCCAGCTACCTGACGAAGGGCATGGAACTCAGTCCGACATACATCGAGCGTCTGGAGAAAGCGGGATTTGACGGCGTGACCGTCACCTCCCTGGATCCCAAGCTCAAGCTCGCGCCGCCCGATGATATCGTGCAGGAAAAAACGCGCATCTCCGCCATACAAAACGTGGCGACGGCTTTCCATAGCGTCGAGGAGAACGGCACCTTCGACCCGGCGCCGCTGCAGGGCATTTCGGAGAACATCCTGCAGGACATCATCGCACAGCAGAAGAACCTCGTGCAGCTCACGGACATCCGCCTGCACGACACTTATACCTTCGCCCATTCGGTCAACGTGGCCATCCTCTCGTCTCTCCTCGGCGTGCTTCTGAAGCTTTCCAGGGAGGAGCAGCTAAAGCTCACGCTCGGCGGTCTCCTGCATGACATCGGCAAGATCACCGTACCCTATGAGATTCTCACGAAGGCCGGCCATCTCACAGACGACGAGTGGAGCGTGATGCAGGGACATCCGGAAGCCGGCAGACAGCGTCTGAAGAAGATGTTTCCCAACGACACGCTGCTCTCCACCATCGCCCTGCAGCACCACGAGCACATCGACGGCTCGGGCTATCCCAACCATCTGAAAGGCGAGCAGATCCACCGCTACGGACGCATCGTCGCCATCGCCGACGTCTACGACGCCCTGACGAGCGTGCGCCCGTACAAGAGAGCCTATACGCCATCCGTCGCACATCGCCTCATGGCTACATGTTCGCCCGGGCATTTCGATCTCGATCTCTTGAAGCTTTTCTTCGACAACGTCGCGATTTACCCCGTCGGCACGATCCTCAAGACACAGGATGGCTACGCCATCGTGAAGAAGGTCGAATTCGGCTATACGCTGACGCCCGTTGTCTGCGTCTTTGCCAACCGTGAGGGCAAACTTCTCAATGCCCCCAGCGACCTCGATCTGAAAGAAGCGCCAAAAGGGATGCTTGATGGTGTGATTTCCGACAGCGAGCTGTACCATTTCATCCACAACATCAACGTCGATCCGGCCATCTTCCTCCAAGAAAACACAGAGAAAGAATACGCGTCACAAGAAAATACTGAATGAACTACGGCGCATTTCAAGGTGTTCCGCCACTGAAACCGGGGTGTTTTCTCCATGATACGCTTGAAATCGAATCAGCTCAAAACCGGCATGGTGACGGCGCAAAGCATCTTCAATGAGAAGGGTGCCGCCTTTCTCGTACGTGGCACGCCGCTGACTGATCGCTACATCTATCGGCTTCGTCAGCTCAGCGTGCCCGAACTTCACGTCACATCGCTTTCTTCTAATTTTCAGCTGCAACCGCCCCCTGACATCATCAAAGAGCACACGCGCGTGCAGGCCGTCGAAAACGTCGCGGAGACCTTCCGCCAGGCGGAAAAGTATGGCCAGTTCAACATGAGCCTCATGGAGCGATGTGCCGATCTCCTCGTATGCGACATCATGTCGAAAAAGAAGAATCTCGTGCAAATCACAGACATTCGTCTGCACGACTCCTACACGTTTTCCCATTCAGTCAACGTCGCCGTCCTCGCGACGATGCTCGGCAATCTCTGCGGCTACTCCAAGAGTAAGCTGCAGGTCATCACGCTCGGAGGACTCCTACACGACATCGGCAAGCTCGCCGTGCCCACATCCATCCTCAACAAGTCTGGCGCCCTGACGGCGGACGAATTCAAGATCATCCGCCGGCATCCAAGTGAAGGGCGCAGACTCCTCAAGGAATTGAAGTCGCCGCTCGCCTCGATCCTCGCCATCATTGCAGTCCAGCACCACGAGCACCTTGACGGCTCAGGCTATCCCTACCATGTGCGCGGCAAGTCCATCCATCCGTACAGCCGCATCACCGCCATCGCCGACGTCTACGACGCGCTGACGAGCGTGCGTCCTTACAAGAGGGCATACAAGCCGAACGTCGTCTATCAGATGATGATGAAGAACTCCCCCGGTCATTTTGACATGGATCGCCTGCGCCTCTTCTTCGACAATGTCGCCATTTACCCCGTTGGTACAGTCATGAAAACACAGCTCGGCTACGCCATCGTCAAGAAGGTCGTCTTCGGCCACACGCTCGCCCCCATCGTCATCGTCTTTGCAGACAAGAACGGTAAGCTTCTCCCAAAACCCTTCGGCGTAAACCTCGCCCACTGCCGCCGCGATGCCATACATTACGTCATGGACGACGTGGAACTCTTGAACTTCATCCGTCATACAGGCATCGACCCCGCCGTATTCCTTGACGACGATCTTCGCGCGATGAAGGACTATCCGCGCATGGGGAAGCATGAAATCTGAGTTGATAAAGGCATACAAAAAGACCCTGCCGCCCGGCAGGGTCTTTTTGTATGCTCTTATGCCTCGCGCAATTCTGCGCGGGCAAGCTTGTACTCCGTCTTGTCGAGAACTGCATGAAGCTCCTCGTCGGAGATCATGCGCTCCATCTTGAGGACAGCGATGTTCTTTCCGAGATCGACCTCGGCGACCGCGCCGTCGATGCCGTTGAGCATACGCTCGACGGCGTTCTTGCAGTTGTCACAGTGCATGCCCTCGATATGCAGCACCTTCTCGCCGATGACGTCGTGATAGAGCTTCTTCTTCGGGCCGCCCTCGATGCTGCCACCCCCGCCGCAGCACGCACCGCCGCCGCCGAAGTGGCGCACCATGCCGCGCACAGCGAAGAAAAGCGCCGCCAAGAGAACCGCTCCCAAAATATACGTTGCCATGATTTCTCCTTCTTTCCTTACCAAAGGGCATTGCCCTTATATACCATGCTATCGCTCTATTTTACCCGCGCTTTATCGACTTGTCAATAGTGATTCTTAGTGTTGGCAATATGCTTTGAGACGAAAACAGCCTCCCCGTCGGGGAGGCTGTAAATCTTGAGAATCACTGAAACTTTCCGTTCAAATTCACGGCAGAGGCACGTTGAAGGCATTCTTGCCCGCGAAGACGGCGTTCTTGCCCAGCTCTTCCTCGATGCGCAGAAGCTGGTTGTACTTCGCGACGCGCTCGCTGCGGTTCGGTGCGCCCGTCTTGATCTGCCCGGCGTTCAGCGCGACGACGAGGTCGGCGATCGTCGTATCTTCCGTCTCGCCCGAGCGATGCGATACGACGGCCTTGAAGCCCGCGTTGTGCGCCATGGCAACGGCGGCGAGCGTCTCGCTCAGCGTGCCGATCTGATTGACCTTGATGAGAATGGCGTTCGCGGCCTTCATGTCGATGCCCTTCTTGAGGCGCTTCGTATTCGTCACGAAGAGATCGTCGCCGACGATCTGCAGGCGGTCGCCAAGCTCCTTCGTGATGAGCTGCCAGCCCTCCCAATCCTCTTCATCAAGCGGATCCTCGAGAGAGATGATCGGATACTTATCGACGAGCTTCTTCCAATGCTCGACGAGCTCTGCCGTCGTGAAGACCTGACCGGACTTGGGCTGCTTGTACTCGCCCTTCTTCGATCCCTTCCATTCGCTAGCGGCCGCGTCCATCGCGAGCACGAAATCCTTGCCGGGCTTGTGGCCTGCCTTCTCAATGGCACGCATGATGTAGTCGATCGCCTCGTCGTCCGACTTGAGGTTCGGTGCGAAGCCGCCCTCGTCGCCGACGCCCGTCGCATGGCCGTCCGCCTTCAAGAGGCTCTGCAGTGCATGGAAGACTTCCGACGACCACTGGATGCACGTGCGGAAATCGGGAGCGCCGACCGGCATGATCATGAATTCCTGCACGTCGATGCTGTTCGCCGCATGGGCGCCGCCGTTCAGGATGTTCATCATCGGCACGGGCAAAAGGCCGCCCTGGCTGCCGCCCAAGAAGCGATAGAGCGGCGTTTCCTCGCTCGCAGCGGCCGCCTTCGCCGCCGCCATGGAAACGGCGAGGATGGCGTTCGCGCCGAGCTTCGACTTGTCTTCCGTGCCGTCCGCTTCGAGCATCGTGCGGTCGACGAGAGCCGTATCCGCAGCGTCGACGCCGACGACCGCCTTGGCGAGCGTCGTGTTGACGTTCTCGACCGCCTTCAGGACGCCCTTGCCGAGGTAGCGAGCCTTGTCACCGTCACGCAGTTCAAGCGCTTCAAACTGGCCCGTCGATGCGCCCGACGGCGACGCCGCACGGCCGAAGCTGCCGTCCTCCAGAACGACATCGACTTCCACCGTCGGATTGCTGCGCGAGTCAACGATTTCGCGTGCATGGATGCATTTGATCTTGCTGTTCCTCATCGTATCCACTCCTTGTAAAATCCGGGAGCGCCGATAGCATTTGCATCGCGTCGGCGAACTTCATTCTATCAGCAAATCCCAATGAAAACCCTTACTCCTAGCTTATCACGAAAGCGGCAGATGTCAAGCCTTTTGCTGAAAGCAATTCGCATTTGTCGCCGCTTTCATGAAAAAAAGCGCACGGGCTTCGTCCTGCCCGCACGCTTTTTCCACTTGCCGAAGCCGTACAGGCATGAACGGCCTGTATTCATATCAGCTTAAGCAAGCTCCAGCATCAACGCCATCTTGAAATTCTTCACGGCACGCACATAATGTCTGCCGTTCTTCGCAAACTTGAAGTTCTCACCCGCGTGAACCGTGTATTCCTTGCCCTCGTAACCGATGACGGCCTCGCCTTCGAGCGCGAAGACGAGAGCCTCGCCCGGCGCCGCGTGCTCGTCAAGCCCCGTGCCCGCGCCGAAGCTCATGAGCACGAACTTGAGGTTCGGGCTCTGCACGAGATCCATGTTGACGATCTTACCCTCCTGGCACGGCAGAAGCTCCGCCAGCTGAAATACCTTCTTATCCTCGATTGCCTTATTCATGGTCTTTCCCTCCTGCAAACTGATCTCAAGATACACGGCGCCGCGCTCGGTCTTGACGCCCACGGGCGTACCGACGGGCACGACGAAGAAATCTCCTGCGGCGAGCGGCGTATTCCCGCTTTCCTCGACCGCTTCCATCGCGCCCGAAGCGACGTACCAGAGGCGGCGACGCTCGTAGCTCTCCGCGCTGATGTCTGTCGCCTCTGCGAGCGAGAACCAGACGACGTTGTTGCCGCCTGCCGCGCTGATGGCTTCCGACACCGTGCAGCCCGGGATGGGCGCCATTTCCTCGGCGGGGCGAAATACCCTGCCTGCCTGACCTTTCATGGCTGTCATCTCCTCTCTTTTTTCCTAGTATAGCACAGGGAAATCTTCACAGCGGGAACATTTGTTACAGATTTTGAGAAATTTTCTTATTTTCCAAAGGCAGCCGCCGCAAGACTTCCTGCGCCAAAAAGCCCGTAGCTGCGCCCGTGAAAACGGCCAGAGCAAAGAGCATGGGCGCATAGTAAAAGACGTCGAGCGTGCCGAGCCAGAAAGCGGCGGCAAGGAGCTGACCCACATTGTGCGAGAGTGCGCCCGCGACGCCGAGCAGCGCGAGCGGCACGCGCGGGACTGCCCGCAGCAAGAGGACGCCGACCGAGAGCGCCAGAAGCCCGCCCGCAAGGCTGAACGACAGCGCGGGCAGGCTGCCCGCGAAGACCGATCCGAGCACGATGCGCAGGACAAGCAGCAAGAGCGCTTCCCTCGCGCGAAAGAGACGGAGCGCGGCGACGGTCACGATGTTCGCGAAACCGAGCTTGAAGCCCGGCACCGCTGCGACAAGCGGCAGGCGAAGCTCGACGAAGAAGAGCATCAACGAGAGTGCGAGGCAGATGGAAAGAAGCGTCAGCCGCGCCGCCCCCTGCTGCGCCAGACCCGCTTCCTGCGCTCCCTCTGCGCATATACGCGCCCGCGCCTCGGACGCACCCTGCCGAGCGCCGCGCTCCTGCCGCGCGCCCCTCACCTCGCCACCGCGTCGGGCGCATCGGCCTCGCCCGCCACCTCGCCCGCGCTGCCCGCTTTCGCCCAGCGAATCTCCAGGCGATGCGGCAGGCAGATGATCGGTGCGCCGTCCCCCTTCAATTCGCCTGTATGCACGCAGATCTGATCGGGACAGTCGGCGCTCTCGATGCGGATTGTGCCGCCGCCCGTCGCGATGACGTTCTCGTGCTCGCCATAGGGCACGCGAATATGGCGCTCTTCTTGCAGTTCCTCCTGCGTGAAGCGATAGATCACCGCGCCGTCCTGCACGACCTCGACCGCGCCCGACTCCGATGCGTCTTCGCCGCGAGAAGCGGCTGCGAAGAGCCACGCGCCCGCCGCACCGAGCAGGAGCACGGCGAAAAGAGCGAAGAGCCGCGCCTTCTTTTCCCCGTTCATCGAATGACCTCCGCTTCTCCCGTCAGCCCCTCGCCCGCCGAGAAGCGGTCAAGAAGCCCCTCTGTAATCCACACATGACCATCCATGCCGACGAGCACCATCTCAAAATCCTGCCGCTCGCGCCAGAAAGCGGCGGCGCGTTCTGCGCCCATGACGAAGAGCGCCGTCGAAAGCGCATCCGCTCTGCCGCCCGCTTTCGCGACGACAGTGGCGGATGCAAGGCCGCTCGCCGCAGGTGCGCCCGTCGCAGGATCAAGGATGTGCCAATAGCGGTTTCCTGCCTCATCCGTGAAGAAGCGCTGGTCGATCGCCGAGGTCACGACGGCGGCATCCGCGACCTCGACCGCGCCGAGAAGTGCTCCACCGAAAGGATTCCGAAGCCCCACGCGCCACGGTGTGCCGTCCTCGCGCATGCCGACCGCCTCGATGTTGCCGCCGAGATCGAGGAGCGCCGAGCGCACGCCGCGCGACTTGAGTTCCGCCGCGACAAGCTCGCCCGCATAGCCCTTCGCCACCGCGCCGAGTTCGACGCTGCTGCCCTTTTCGAGCCGCGCCGTACCCGCCGCCTCGTCGAGCTTGAGCTTTCCCGCTCCCGTCAAGGCACGCGCCGCCTCGATTTCCTCTGCCGTCGGCACGCGATGCACGCCGCCCGAAAATCCCCAGAGCTTGAGGAGCGGCAGAAGCGTCACGTCGAGTGCGCCCTTCGTCTCCTCGCGCACCGCCTCGGAGAGGCGCAGAAGCCGCATCGTCTCGGGCGCGAGCGCGACGGCCTCGCCCGCGCCGCTGTTCAAGCGCGCGACGTCGCTTCCCTCGCTCGTCGCGCTCCAAAGCGCATCGAGCCCTTGAAGCCGCTCCTTCGCCTCCCGCGCCGCCTCGGGTGCGCCTTCGCCATAGACCTTAACCGTCATCTTCGTATCCATCGCGAAGAACTCCTCACTCGCTTCCTCTGCGGTGCGGGAAGCGTCGTCGGAAGCCGCGCTCTTCATCTGCGCGGGCAAGCATCCCGCCGAAAGAGAAGCGGCAAAAAAAACGAGCAAAAGGCACAGGGCAAGATGCCCTGCGCCTTGAGCTACTAAATTCTGCAAGCGAATCATAGCTACTTCTTCGCTTCATCGAGCGCCTTCGTCGAGGCCTCGATGAACTGCTCGTAGGAGATCGTCGCACCCGAGATGGCATCGACCTTACCCGGCTGCTGACGCTCGACGAGCTGTGCGCCGTAGGTCGCATTCGCCTTGACGGCATTCTGCGCCTTCTTGTAGTTCTGCGCATCGCTGACCTGGCCGTTCTTCTTGCCGTAGTCCTCGCCCTTCATCGTGCCGTCCTTGTCGATGCCAAAGTATGTCGCGCTCACGATCTTGTGATCCTTAATCGTGATGGCGATCTTACCGTGACCGTACTCAGAGTTCTCGCTGCTCTCGCCGTTGTACGTGCCGTCCTTCGCCTGCGAGAGGTCGATGTCGGCAATCTTCTTGACGGCGACGCCCTGCGCCCCGCCGTCTTTCGGCTCGTCCTTCGCCGCATCGTCACCGCAGCCCGCGAAGAGAGCCGTCGCGAAGGCGACGCCCAAGACCAGCGTCAGAGACTTCCTGTCCAAATTCATTGTTTCGCCCCTTCCTTCAGCTTTGCCGCCGCCTGCTCCTCGGCGCTCTTTTCCACCATGCGCCCATGCTCGATGATGACGCAGCGCTCCGCTGCCGCGCCAACCTCGGCGGAGTGCGTGACTGTGAGGATCGTATGACCTTCCGCGTGCAGTTCGCGGAAGATCTTCATGACGAGATTCTGATTGACCTCGTCGAGGTTGCCCGTCGGCTCGTCCGCGAGGATGAGCACGGGGTAGTTGATGAGAGCGCGCGCAATGCAGACGCGCTGCTGCTCGCCGCCCGAAAGCTGGCTCGGCAGATGGTCGGCGCGGTCAGCAAGCCCTACGCGGTCGAGCGCTTCGAGCGCTTCCTTCTTGTCGGGGATGCTGTGATAGTACTGCGCCGCCATGATGTTCTCGATCGCCGTCAAGTACGGGATCATGTGAAACTGCTGGAAGACGATGCCGATCTTGTCACGGCGCAGGAGCGTCAGCTCGTGGTCGGAAACTTTCGTGATGTCGATGCCGTCCAGAAGCACCGTGCCGCTCGTCGCGTGATCCATGCAGCCGATGATATTCATGAGCGTCGTCTTGCCCGAGCCGGAAGGCCCCATGACGGCGAGCCAATCGCCCTTTTCCACCTTGAGGTTGACGTTGTCGAGCGCCTTGACCTTGCCGCCGTAGGCCATCGTCACGTCTTTCAATTCCAATAGACTCATAAAACCCTCCTACTCTCCCCGCAAGACGATGGCGGGGTCAACGCTCGTCGCGATGCGCACAGGAATGAGGCTCGCGACGCCCGTCACGATGACGGACAAGACGACGGCGAGCACGGCGATGCCCGGAGCAAAGGCGATGCCGCGCGAAAAGACGTTGATGCTGACGCTCTGTGCGAAGAGGTAGCCGAAACCGCTGCCTAAAAGGCCGCCGACAAGGCCGAGCACGCAGCCCTCACCGAGGAACTCCATGACGATGTTCGCATTCGAAGCGCCGAGCGCCTTCTTCAGACCGATCTCGCGGCGGCGCTCCGTAACGACCGCCGTCATCGTCGTCGTCACGCAGATGAGCGTCAAAATGAGGACGATGATCGTCACGAGAAGTATCAGAACTTCGAGCTTCTTCAAGACGTTGAACTCCGAGTGCGCGATCTGCTGCACCTCCTGCGGCTCGATGCCGATATTCGCGGTGCGAATGGCGTCCTCAACGGACTTCAAGCTGTCGCCGTCGGCGACGACGCTGAGCTGTGCGAGTCCGACGGCGCCGGGCTTCTCGACGATCTTTTGCAGCTCGTCGAGATTCAGGAAAGCGAACTGCTCTTCCTTGCCGCCCGTCGAGACGATGCCCGAGACGGTGAAGGAGAGCATGGCCTTGCCCTCGCCCGCGCTGACCGAGACGGTCTGCCCGATCAGCTTGTCCGTATCACGCGCGATCTTCGAGGCCATCTCTGCGCCCAGGAGGATCTCGCGCTCACCTGCCTTCGGGTACTCGCCCTTGACCATCCAATAGGGGCTGACCTTCTTGATTTCCTCGAAGTCCGTGCCGCCCGTCAGGACGGGCTGCTTGTTGACCTCAAGGCGCTCGTAGAGAAATGGCGCAAGACCGACGACGTCGCGTCCCGCCAGTGCCTCACGCGCCTTCTGCAAGGCGGCGGCGTCGAAGGTCTTCGCCTCGCCCGCCGGCAAGAGCAGCACGTTCGCGCCGTAGGCGCGGAACTCGCGCCCGAGCTGCGCGGGCACTTCGCGGTAGACCGTGATCATGCCCGAGATGATCGCCGCGCCGACCGCGACCGCCAGGAGCGCAACGAACATGCGCGACTTCTGGCGGAAGAGCGCCCGCACGATCATGCGCAGAAACATTTCCAGTATCTTTATTCTTCCTGCCATATCAAATCACCTGCCATGAAGGACGCTTGCGGGCTGCAAGGAGAGAAGCATGCGGATGGCGGGCAGACTGCCGATGAGGAGCATCAGAGCCATGAGTCCGCCCACGATGGGAATGACGACGAGGTTGTTCGCAATGCTCGATCCGAAGACCGTCTGCCCGATCGCCTGTGCGAGTGCCAGGCCGCCGAAGTAGCCGAAGAAGCCGCCCAAGGCGCCTGCGATGAAGATCTCGGCGAGCACCATGAGGACGACGGAGAGGTCGGTCGCGCCAAGCGCTTTCATGAGGCCGAACTCGCGGCTTCGCTCCATGATGTTCGCGCTGACGAGGTTCGACACGCCGAGCGCCGCCGACAGAAGCGAAAGCCCTGTGATGAGCAGCATGAGCATCTGCGTCTTTTCAAGAATCTTGCCTTCGGACTCGGCGATCTGCCGCACGGGCTGCGCCGAAGAACCGGGAATCGCCTCCTCGATCTGGAAGGCGATGGAGCTGACGTAGGCCGTGCAGTACCAGATCTCGCGCTCCTTCTGCGAAAGGCGCTCGGGGTTCTCCGCCGCCTTTCGCGCAAGGTCGTTTTCGGGCGTCGTGACGGCGGAGACTTCGATCTTGTCGATCTTTCCGGCAGCGCCCAGAAGCTCCTGCGCGAGCGCGAGGTTCACGGTCAGAGCATCATCCTCTGCGCCGCCGCCCGTGACGATGCCCGTGATCTTCAGCGTCCTTTCCGCGCCGTCCTTCGTGCGATAGGAAACCGTATCGCCAGGCTTCAGCCCCAGAGCGTCCGCGAGCTTCACGCCCGCCAGCGCCTCGTCGGGGCTTTCCGTCGGCCACGCGCCGTCGATCTTCCACCACGACTTCATTTCCTTCTCGCCTGTCTGCATCTTCTCGCCCGTCGGCAATTCAAGCTCGTGGTCGAACCACGTGCCCATGAGCGGCACATTCTTGCCGTCCGCGAGAGCAATTTCGCCCGAAAGTTCGGGCGCGAAAGCGACGATGTTATTCGTCCAGAAGATCGTCTTGATCTTCGCCGCATCCGCCTCGTTCAAGTATTCTTTGCGTCCGCCCTCAAGGCCGTAGACGTCCTGCAGCACGGAAGCCGTCTTTGGCGTGACCGTGATGTTCGCGCCGTAAGCCTTGAGTTCCTGATTGACCTTCTCGCCGATGTCGAACATGACGTTGAGCATGGCGGCAGCCAGCGATACGCCGAGAGCCGCCGTCAGCGCGATGAGGAAGAAGCGCTTCCTCTGGCGAATCAGCGCGCCCTTTACCATCTGCCAAAACATTGTATCCCTCCTTCACGCATCAGCGGAACACGTCGCGCGCCTTGTCCAAGGCGTCCTGCGGCACGCGCAGCTTGCCGTCCGCCACGCTGTATTCGATGGGAATCGGGTTGCAGCCGCCCTTCGTGCCGATCGTCGCCTTGTTCATCATGACGTCGCACAGGCGGCAGATGACCTGCCCGTCTTTTTCGTAGTAGCCAGTCGGACCGCAGATCTCGCAGGCGTCAAGCCCGACGCCGTAGGAATTGCCGCCCTTCAAAATCACGATGTAGCGCACCATCTGACCGCTCGCCGTCTGATAGACGAAGCGATGCAGATGTCCGTCGTTGACCACCGAGAGATCCACGTCGACGAAGCCGTCAACCGCCGTCACGGGGACAGCGGGCACAAGCTCTTCCTTGCGGTTCGCATAGCTCGCGCCGAAGCTCGACAAGAAGACCATGCCCGCGAGGAACAGTACCGTCGCCGTACCCCAGCGCCTCTTGTGCATCGCCTGCATGATCATGCGGCGGTACTGGGCGGGATTCGTGCCGGCAGGGCGCGCTGGCTTCTTCTGGGAGAAGAGCGTCAGCGGCACGAAGAGCAGCGCGAAGAAGATGATGAAGATGAGCCACGACGAGTGGTCGATGATCGGCGCCATGATGGAAAGCAGCGCCGCGCTGTCGAGGATGTGCCGCGCCATCAGCACCTGCACGAGGAAGATCCCCTGCTGGATGAACATGGCACCGGCCTGAATGACGAATACGAAAAGAAGCCGCCTCGGGTTGAGCGCCGCCGCCGCCTTGTAGGCGACGAAGGAGCTGACGACGCCGAAGAACAGCCCTGCGGCAAAGCCCGCGAGCTTCACGGCGACCGTCTGCGTCATGTAGTCGCCCGCCGCCGAGATGATCGTGCCGACGGGGATGAGCCAAAGCTCCATGCCGTGATAGAAGAAGAGCAAGACGCCGATGACGCAGGCGGAAACCTGCAGCGGGCGTGAAAGCCCCTCCTTCTGCCCTGCGCCGCGCGCGAGCATGGCGACGAGCACGACCTCGGCGATCATGGCGAAGGCGATCGCGCCGGCTTCGGCGACCTCGCGGCTCACGGCGTTTCGCGTGCCGACGCGAGCTGCCACGATGGCGACGGAAAGCCAGAAGCCCCAATGAATCGCAGTGTTATAATTGCGGCGATACTTTTCGAGCGGCAGCCGCCGCAGGATGGCGAAAAGGATGCCGAGCGGCACAGCAAGCGTCAGCACCTGCTCCATCGCCGGCACAAACTGTTGCAGGAACATCTGCAGCATATTCTGCACCTCACTTTATCTATAGGAATATGAAAGCAAAGCCCACCGCCACCCATTGGATGGTGGTGGGCTTATGCCCTTTAGGAGAGACTTGCTTCGTGGGCGGTCAACGTCTGCCGCTCATCTTCGCCCTTCGGGCTTGATTTGCGGGACGTTTTCGCATACGAGCCGTTGCCCAATCAGCTTCACCCTTTCAGGGTTCGCTTCTTGGACGGCTCAGCATTACCAACGACGCGGGACGTAGTTGAAGACCCAATCCATCGTCACAGGCTCATCCCAGAAGCGACCCTTGACGCCCGTCTCATCATCGACGTGCAGGCCGTAGTTCTGGCGATACGGGCTTTCGATGGAGAAGTGCATTCGTAGGTGCCGGCACCCAGGAGCTTGACGTTTGCGCCGTAGTGCGGGCCATCGTCTGCGTTCATCGGCATGAAGACGCCCTCGACGCTCTGGCCCGTCTCACGCTTCGTGAACTTGTAGTGAACCGTCAGATACGGAATCCACTCGCCGACGCCGAAGCCCGTGTCGTTGCCTTCCGTCGCATGGATATCCGTCTCAATGTGCATGTCCGCCTTGTCCGGCGAAAGCATCATGCCTGCAGGCAGCATCTCAATCGGCTGGAAATAGACGAGCGCTACCTTGAAGTGGTTCGCCTCGTTCTCGATCTCGTCGCCGATCGGGTACTCCGTGAAGCCCGCCGCCGACGCAGAGCCGCCGAGCGTGAAGAGCGATGCCGCTACCGCGCAGACCGCCAGAGCCGACTTGAGTTTCTTGAGCTTGAACATTTTCATAAAACACACTCCTCCGAAAAATGATGTAATGAAATTCCTCCTGGACGCCCTTACATAATACGTCCTGTATAGATGCGGCAATCCGCTGCATCTGCAAACGGAGCACTTTGCTCCGCCATTGCCAATAACTCTTGAAGAGGCGATCACGCCGCTTTCGGCTTGCGTCTCTTCGCGTAAATGACCATTCCCACGCCAAGAAGCAGCACGAGAAGCTGTGCGCCGAGCGTCTCCGCCGTTGGGAAGATGCCCAGAAGATCGACCGTAGGCCAGCCTTCGAAGCGCGTGATGCCGATGACGCCGCCCTCCTGCAGCTCCTCGATGCCACCGCCGACGAAGGTGACGGCCAACAGGAACATCAGGATGCTCGTAAACAGGAAGAACGGACGCAGGGGAATCTTCAAGATGCCATGCTGCATGCCGTAGAAGATCAAGGCCAGCGTCACGCAGCCCGCGCCGAAGCCCGCCCAAATCATCGTGACGTCGGCAGCCGCGTTGTTGAAGAGCGCTTGATAGAAGAGGATGACCTCTGCGCCCTCGCGGTAGACGGCGAGGAACGCCGCCATGCCCAATGCCCTGGCCGTGCCATGCGTGATGGATTCCTTGACGAGTCCGTCGATGTACTGCTTCCAGTTGTCCTTGTTCGCCTTGCCGCCGAGCCATGCGCTCGTCAAAAGCAGGACGACGACAGCAAAGAGCGCGGTCGCACCTTCGAGCACCTCGCGGCTCATGCCGCCCGTCGTATTGTTCAGCAACGTGTTAAACAGATACGCCGAGATGAAACTCGCGACGACCGCCGCAATTGAGAAGTTGTAGACGGTGCCGAGATGCTTCTCATCCTGCGCGCGCTTCAGATAGGCGATGATCGCGACGAGCACGAGGATCGCTTCCAATCCCTCGCGAAGGAGAATCAGATAAGCGGGCAGAAACGCTGCCCAGCCCGAACTGCCGTGCGCATTTTCGAGCGCCTTGACATTGTCGTTGACCATCGACTTGAGCTTTTCGGCTTCCTGTTTGACCGTGTCTACGCTCTCGCCGTTTTTCATGCTCTTCTTGACTTTGTAGAACTGATACTCAGTCAGGCTCGTCTCCTTGGCGGAGACAGAACTGCGCATGACGCTCTCCAAACCCTCTTTTTCATAAATGCCGTAGTAAGATGTATTGACGAGGTCGCGTGCACCCTCGTAGTCGCCCGTCTCGTAGACAGAAACGGCCTGGTCGACCATCTGAGCAATGCGATCAGCGACCTCCTGCCACTTCGGTGCTGCATCTGCGCGCGGCACGGCGAAAAGCACGAGTGCCATGCAAAGGAATAAGATTTTTTTCAAGACTCTCACCTTCTTTTTGGAAGTTCCGATATGATTTCCCTGCGCCGCCCTCTTACGTCGGCGGTGCTTGCCCCCTCGCATGAAGTTCTCGGAGGAACATCTCCTTATTCACGCGGATGCGCTTGTTCTCATCGTCCTCGTAGGCATGACTGCCCGAGCCGTCAAAGGGGAACTTCAGGAGGCGCATCGTCTTCATCGGCTGTCCGTTCGTATCGAGCGCCGGCTCGAATTTGAAGTTGCGGACGGCGTTCAAGACAATCTGATCGACGACGCGGCGTCCCGAGGGCTGCGTGAGGCGATAGCCCGTGATATGCCCCTGCGCGTCGATGCTCACGAGGATGCCGACCGTGCCGCGAAAGTCCGTGCCGCGCGTGTCGGGCGTATTGCCCGACACAATGAGCACACCGACCGCTTGCGAGGGCGGAGCGGGCGGCAGAGCCTTGCCGTCCTCGCCGCTCTTCTTCGCCTCTTCCTCCTGCTTCTGCAGCTCCGCCACCGCCTCGTCCAACTCGGCGGCTTCCGTCGGCGACGTCTCCGTCGGAATGACATCCTCGGGCGGCGTCTCCACAGGCGGCGTCTCAGGCTTCGGCGGTTCGGGCGGCTCCGGCTTCGGCGGATCAGGCTTCTTCTCTTCCATCTCGCCCGAAGAGTCTTCCTCGGGAAGGTCTACGACCTCCATCTCCTGCACCGCCAAGGGATCGCCCTCGAAGTCGAGCAGGGGCAGCGCGAGAGCCAGTCCCAGCCAGACGAAGAAGTGCAGGAAGATCGCCGCGACGACCGTCGTGCGCCAGTAGCTCTTGAACCGCATCTCACTGCCTCCCCGCTGTCTCCGTCGCGATGGAGACATGCTTCGCGCCCGAACGCTTGAGGAGGTCCAAGACGCGCACGACGGCTTCGTAGTCGGCCTTCTTGTCGCCGCGCAGCACGAATACCGTATCGGGGTCGCTTGCCAAGGAAGCCTTCATCTTGTCCGCAAGGTCTTCATTCGGCAGTTCGTCCTTGTCGTAGAGCACATCGCCCTTGTCCGTCACCGTGATCGGCACGATGTTCGGGCGCGTCTCCATCTTGCCCGCAGCCGCCTGCGGCAGAGCGACCTGCACCGTGTTCGTCTGCACCATGTAGATCGTGCTGATCATGAAGAACACGAGCAAAAAGAGCATGATGTCGATCATCGGGATGATCATGACGAGCGGTTCTTTCGTAATACGAAAATCACGCCGCATGGCCATCCTCCCCCGTCTTCTTCAACGCGTTCCGCACAGCGGCGGCCGCCTTGTCGAGCGTGGCGAGCATCTCATCGAGCTTCTGCACGAAGTACGTATGCACGATCAGCGAAAAAATCGCCACGCAAAGCCCCGTCGCCGTCGCGATCAGCGCCTCGCCGATGCCGCCCGTGATGGCAAGCGGCTCGCCCGCACGCACGCTGAAGATGCTGAACGACTCGATCATACCCGAAATCGTACCGAGAAGCCCCAGGAGTGGTGCCATCGTCACGATCATCGACAAGTAGTTGAGCCTTTCCCTCAGGCGCATCGCCATATCGGCGTACGCCGTGTCGAGCGCGAGCGTCAAGTCATCGCCCGCCGCCGCCGCACGCACGCCGATCTCAGCGATGTACGCGGGCGCCGTGTTCTCCGTCTGGCAAAGCTCCGCTGCCTGCTTCAAATCGTGCTCCTTCAGGAAGCTCGGAAGCTTCGCGACGAAATCGCTCGCACCCCTGCCCGCCTGACGATAGAAGCGGAAACGCTCAATGGCGATGACCGCAACAACGATCGAACACACCAAGAGGACGTACATGACAGGGCCGCCCTTTTGAAATAATTCCCAAGTATTCTCCACAAGAACATCTCCTTCAAGGATTTTCTATCTGAATACCGCTGATAGCGGTTATTCCTATCACGTCTGTGAGTATAGCACATACCTCGTTAAAGTTCAATATGAAAATGAAATTTGTTCATATTTGAAAAAAGATTCACTTTTTAGCGAGCGATTGCCTTGCAACAGGTACATACCATCCGCAAGGAATGCGGCATCAACATCTGAATGCGCTGCAAAAGCAAAAACACCGCAAGCATTGCTTGCGGTGTTTTTACTGCGCCTAAGCGCGTATAGTTTCACGAATCGAAGCCACTCTTACTCGGCCGGAATGATGAACGAAAGCGAGCTGAAGATCTTCTCCGTCACGATCGGATCGTCCGTCGGAAAGCCAACTTCGACGCCGATGACGTTGAGGCCGTTGTTCGCCACATGCACGGTGATGTAGCCGTTCGCATCCGCGTTCACTTCCGTCGTGAGATCGCCGAGCACGTCAGCGATGACGGGCGCATTCGCATACGGCTGGCCGTCCTTGTAGATGCGCAGGCGCAGCGCGTCGCCACGGCGAAGCGTCAGAGGATTGACTGCGGGAACGATCTGGATCGGCACATTGTAGAGCCCGCCCGGCTTCACAGCCGCGTTCCAGTAATGCACGTTGTACTTGCGCGCGTACGTCACTGCCTTGAGATTGTCAACGCTCGCGTAGTCGCGCGTCGGAATGACCTGGCCATCCGTCGTCTTGGCGAAGTAGCCATAGTCGAAGAACGTCGCCGTGACGCCGAGATCGTCACCCGGCACGACCGTCACATGGTTGCCCGCGTCGACGCGCTCGACCGTCGTCGGCTCGAAGTTCACATCGTAGGCGTCGATGCGCTGCACGCATGCGGGATCGTAAGCGTTGTCCAACGGCCCTTCGCCGAGCACGAGCGCCTTCTGATCGAGACGGTTCGCAAAGAACACGCCATGCGCGTCCGTCGGCGCCGCATACATGCCGAGACCCACAAATGCGCCAAGCGCCGCTGCCAAAAGCTTCTTCTTCATTCTTTATCCTCCCATCGAGAACAATTCACTCTGCGGAACACACTCGTTCCATACCTTTATATTATAGTACAAATGATATGAATTTGCAAGAAAGCGCCGCACAAAAAGTCGCTGTTACCTGTTCGCGCAAAACAACCGCAGCCGTTCCTCTTCCTCTTTCTGCAGCTCCTTCGCGAAAGCGACGAACCCCTGCAAATCTTCCGTGTTGAGATAGTTCATATAGCGCTTCCTTTCTTCGACGGGGATGACGATTGGAGCTTCCTTTTCCTGCAGACAGCTGTAGACGATGAGCGCACGCCCCACGCGGCCGTTGCCGTCGTAAAATGGGTGGATGCGCTCGAAGCGAATGTGCCGGCGGCAGATGGCAGTGATCTTGTCCTCGGCGGACTTCGCCGCCGCCAGCTGCGCCGCGAGATCGAGCAGCCAGTTCTGCAGATCCGTCGACACGAGATAGGGCGGCGTCGGGACGAAATCCGCTCCGACGACGAGATTCGGAATCTCTTTGAAGCGCCCGGCAACGCCCTCGATCGCGTCCTTGCAAAGCACGGCATGGACTTCCTTAATGAAGTCGAGCGAAAGGGCGCGTTCCTTTGCCAAGCTCTGCTGCAGAAAGTCCATGAAGCGCTTGTAGTTCAAGACCTCGTGCATCTCCCGAAGATCCATGGCACGCGGAATGTAGCCATCGAGCAGCAGGCTCTTCGTATCGCCCTGCGACAAGGTGTTTCCCTCGATCGCCGTAGAATGATGCGCCATGCGCACCATCAAGTCGTCCCAATAATCCATGCTCAAAGCGGCAATATCGATCATGACCATCTCTCCTCTGCACGAATTTCTCTTCCATGGCATTATACCACAGCGCCGCCCCTTCATGAAGAAAAACGAGAAAAACCGCCGTACCTGCAAAAAAAGGCAGCCGCTCCCTGACGAACGGCTGCCTTGCTGCTGCTCTCAACGTGTACGACTTCTCCCAAGCCATGAGGCTTCCTTTCAGATCACATACTCCTCGCAAAGCGCACGATAGCGTTCCGCCCCCTTTTCCGTCAGCAGGTAGTAGCCGCCCGAGCGGCGCACGATGCCGGCTTCCTTCAGTCTCTCGCTGACGCGCCGCATCTCCCTTTCGCTCCAGCGCAGATGCTCGGCGATGTCGCGCACAGCGTTTTCCTCGCTGTAAAGGTTCTCGGCGGTGTGCGTGCCGAGGTGGATGATCAAAAGCTCCTCCTTGAGCCGCGCCTTGCGCCGCATGCGCTTCAAGCGCCGCGTGATGACGCCCTTCGGATAGACGAAGACGGCGACGACGTAGATGAGCATGTTGACGAGAGCGCACATGCCCGCCATCGAAGCGTTGAAGTGAAGCGCGAGGCCGTAGCCGATGGCGCTGCCGAGGACGCCGAAGAACACGGCGAGAAAGAGCGCGTGATGCAAGCGCTTCGTGAAGAGAAGCGCCGCCGCCGCGGGCGCGATGAAGAACGAGATGACGAGGATCGAGCCGACGGCGTCGAATGCCGCGACCGTCGTCAGGGAAATCAAGGTCATGAGCGCGTAGAAGATCGCGCCCGTCGCCATGCCGATGAGACGCGCGTTCTCCTCGTCGAAGGTCGAGAGCTTGAGTTCCTTGTAAAAGAGCGTGATGAACGCCGCATTGACGAGGAAGATCGCGCCCATCTTGACGGCGGAAGACGCGACCTCATGCCCGAAAAGCGTCACCGTATCGAGTCCCGCATAGACGACCTCGCCCATCAGCACCATGTCGGTGTCGAGGTGCACGTTGCCCGCATACTTGCTGATGAGGATGACGGCGAGAGAGAAGAGCACGGGAAAGACGATGCCGATCGCGTCGTCGCTCTTCGTCGTCTTCGTCTTTCCCAGAAGCTCGACGAGGAGCACGGTCACGACGCCCATGAGCGCAGCGCCGAAGAGCAGCCACGGCGACGAGAGATCGCGCACGAGGAAGAACGCAAGCACGATGCCGAGGAGCACCGTGTGACTGATCGCATCTGCCATCATCGAGAGATTGCGCAGGAGCAGGAACACGCCGGGCAGGGCGCACGCCGCCGCCGTCAGGGCGAGCACGACGAGAGAATCGGTCATGCCTCTTCCCTCCTTCCGCGCTTTCTGAACGCACCCCGCTTGCCGAAGAACATGGACAAAAAGGCGATGGCAGAGGCCGCGAGGATGATGCTCGGCCCCGTCGACATTCCCTGCTCCAGCGTGCTCACATAAGTGCCTGCGAGAGCTGCGACGACGCCGAAGACGGCGCTCAAGAAGAGCACGTGTGCAAAATCGTCCGACCACTGGCTCGCCGCGACGCACGGGATGATGAGGAAGGAGCTGATGAGAATCGCGCCGACCGCCTTGATGCCGATGCCGATGACGGCGATCGTCAAAAAGGGCAGCAGGACTTGCAGCAGGCGCACGGGAAGCCCCACGGCACGCGCATACTCGGCGTCGAAGACGAAGACCTTCAGCTCCTTGTAGAACGCGAAGAGCAGCGCCGCGCAGAGCGCAGCGACGAAGGCGATGAGCTTCACATCGGCTTCGAGCATGTACGCCGCCTGCCCGAAAATGTACGTTTCAAGCCCCGCCTGTGACGCGCCGCGATAAGCTTCGTTCCCCTGAATGAAGCTCTTCAAGACCATGCCGAGGCCGAAGAAGCCCGAGAGGAATACGGCGAGGTTGGCATTGAGTCCGACGCGCGTGTTCTCGTGCGCCGCCTGAATGGCGAAAAAGGTGACGGCGGCCGCCGCCATTGCGCCGACGAGCAGCACGGCAGGACTTCGCGTCGAAAACGCCATGAAGGCGAGAACGACGCCCGGAAACGTCGCATGTCCGATGGCATCGCCGATGAGGCTCTGCCCCTTGTAGACGCTCAGAGCGCCGACGGGTGCCGCGACCGCCGCGAGAAGCGCCGTGCCGAGGGCGATGATCTGGAAGGCGTAGTTCATCAGAATGTCCATCGTCAACGCTCCTTCGGACGGAAGGCGAGCGCGAGAGCCGCTTCCTTGTCCATATCCTTCAAGTAGCCGCTCGCCTTGATCGTGCGGTTCAGAACGACGAGGTAGTCGAAATACATGTCGAGCGTCGAAAGATCGTGATGCACGGCGATCACCGTCTTCCTTGCCTTCTGCAGCGCGACGAACTTATCCATGACGATGCGCTCCGTCGTCTCGTCCACGCCCGCCAGCGGCTCGTCCATGATGTAGAGGTCGCTTTCCTGCGCGAGTGCGCGCGCGATGAAGACGCGCTGCTTCTGGCCGCCCGAAAGCTCCGAGATCTGGCGCTCGGCGAGCTTTTCCAGCTGCATCTCGGCGAGCGCCGCCCTCGCCCTCTCGCGATCCTCCCTGCCCGGGCGGCGCATGAGCCCGATATGCACATAGCGTCCCATGAGCACGACGTCGAACACCGTCGTCGGGAAATCCCAGTTGACCGCGCCGCGCTGCGGCACATAGGCGATGCGCTCGCGCACCTCGTCAATCGTCTTGCCCCAAAGGCGCACATAGCCCGCGACGGGCTTTTCAAGGCCGAGGACTCCCTTCAGGAGCGTTGATTTTCCTGCGCCGTTCGGCCCGACGATCGCACATCGCACGCCCGTCGGTACATCGAGATCGATGTCCCAGAGCACCGCGCTCTCGCGGTACGCCATCGTCACATCCTCCACATGAAGCAGCATCTTTTCTCCCATATTCCGCCTTCTTTCCCTAGAATCAGCCAACTCGACCGCATCGAACGGAAAAAGCAAAAAAGGGCGGTCGCCCGCCCTTCTTCCCTTTTTCCTTACTTCAGATGACGGACGATCAGATCGACGTCAAACCGATACATGTCGATGAACGTATCTCCCTTCTGCCCTGCGGGTGCGAGCGAATCGGAAAACAGTTCATTCCCCTCGCCGCCGACGATCTCGACATCGAAGCCCTTCGACCGCACGATTTCCTGCAGCTTCTTCATGCGCTCGGGATTCGTCGTGCTCTCGGCGAAAACCGCCTTGACCTTGTGCTCGACGATGAAGTCTGCGGTCTTTTCAATGTCAGCATTCGCCACCTCGGA
Source organism: Selenomonas sp. CM52 (assembly GCF_000292955.1). NCBI lineage: Bacteria > Bacillati > Bacillota > Negativicutes > Selenomonadales > Selenomonadaceae > Selenomonas > Selenomonas sp. CM52. The sequence continues at coordinate 30,735 of NZ_ALNM01000046.1, read as the reverse complement.
ATTCGTGCTCACGCCCTGCGGCGCGACGACCGTCATGCCGTAGCTTTTGGAGAAATAGTTGAAAGCGTCGTGCGGCGTGACAAGGTTGCGCTTGCCCGCTGGGATAGACGCAATCTTCTCCTTGACCTCGGCATCGAGCGCATCGAGCTTGGCGAGGTATGCAGCCGAGTTCGCCCGAATCTCCTTCTCATGCTCGGGCACGAGCTTGGAGAGACTGTCCGCCGCCTTCTCCGTCGCCTTCTTGTAGAGCGCAATGCTGAACCAGAAGTGCGGGTCAACGACGCTCTCGCCGTCCTCTTCCATGCGCAGTACGGCATCCGCAGGGAAGTCCGCCGTCACCGCCGTGCCGCGCTTTTCAAGGATTTCGACCATCTTGCCCTCGAAATGCAGACCGTGGTAAAGCACGAGATCGGCGTCCTTGAGCTTTTTGAGATCCGCCGGCTGCGCGACGTAAAGATGCGGGTCTTCTCCCGCTGGAATGACGAGGTCGATATCGACGTAGTCGCCCGCCAGCTCCTTCGTCATGTCGGCGAGAAACGACGTCGTCACCGTGACCTTCTTCTTGCCCGAGGGCGCATCCCCCGCCGCGCCGCCGCAGCCCGCCGTCAGAAGCGCCGCCGCGAGGCACAGAGCCAGCAGGAACAGCCCCTTGCCGTTCCCACGAAGCATCCTCTTCAAAAAATTCATATTGCACCTTCTTTCGAGATTTTCTTAGCATGTAGTATAGCACGTTCCTTGAAGGTTGTAAATGAGATAGACTATCATTATTTTATTTATATCTGAAGATTTTTGCGATAAGGTTCATCTATAAAACATCTCGTCAAAGATTCCTAAAAAAACAGCATGCGCTCCCATCGGAAACACATGCTGTTTGACTGCCTTGCGGCGTTTTGCCTTATGTGATTATGCGGTATGAAGGATGCGTCGCCTTATCCCTTCTGCACTTCTTCGCCGAGAAGCCGAAATGCCGTAGCGCATACAAGGGCCGATACTGCCAAAACGATGGTGCTCATAATGAATAACCTCCTGTTTTCATCCAAATAAATCAGGCAATACTTCAAATCAAATGTCCGAAGCACGAAATTTTCTCTCCATCCATATAAGCAGCTCTTTTCCTCTTCGCGTTCGGGGGAAGCCGCTTACATGTTCTATTATACACGCAAAATATATTTTGTCAAATACAGTTTTATAAAATATCATTTTCCCATGTTTTATTTTTCTACATTTCATTTGCTTATATTTTATTTATCTGCTAAAATATCGAAAAGGCACTGAAACAAGAATCATTCTATGGAGATGTTGTCAATGGCAAAAAAGGAATTCGATCCGCTTCTGCTGGAAAATCAGTTTTGTTTCCCGCTCTACGCCACAGGCCGCAAGATTGTGGCCGCCTACAATCCCTTTCTGAAAAAGATCGGTCTGACCTATGCACAGTACGTCACGATGATGGTGCTCTGGGAAGAGCACACCGTCACCATGCACGATCTCGGCAAGCGCCTGTACCTCGACTCCGGCACCTTGACGCCCGTGCTCAAGAAGTTGGAAAGCATGGGGTATCTGAAGCGCCGCCGCAAGGCAGACGATGAGCGCGTGGTCGTCGTGGAGATCACGAAGGAAGGGGAAGCCCTGCGCGAAGAGGCGGAGAAGATTCCCTATGCGATGGGCTGCCTCGTCAATAAAAAAGGCACCCTGTTCACCCTCGAAGAGGCCGAGGCGCTGAAGGAGCAGCTCTATCGCATCCTTCGTGCATTGGAATGACACAGCGCAGTGCGGCTATTGACAATTCAAGAAAAAGGGGTAAGATAATGAATATACCCTATCCATTCAGAAAAATTTTCCATTATTATGTATAGCAAAGGAGAGATTCATCATGAGTGAAAATTGCAGCAGCGGCTGCAGCAGCTGTTCCTCGGCGGGCGGCTGCGGCGGCGCACAGCAGGAGCCACAGAGCCTTCTTACACCACCGAACGAACACAGCCATGTCAAGCGCGTCATCGCCGTCATGAGCGGCAAGGGCGGTGTCGGCAAGTCCCTCGTCACCTCGCTTCTCGCGACCGCCATGGCGCGGCGCGGTCATCGCGTCGGCGTGCTCGATGCCGACATCACGGGGCCTTCGATCCCGAAGGTCTTCGGCGTCAAGGGCGAAGTAGAGAAGGCGAACGCCGATGCCGCGGGCATCCGCCCCTTGAAGAGCGCGGGCGGCATCGACATCATGTCGATCAACCTGCTCTTGAAGGACGAGTCCGACCCCGTCGTCTGGCGCGGCCCCATCGTCGCGGGCGTCGTACAGCAATTCTGGCAGGACGTCGTCTGGGAGAATGAGGACTACCTCTTCGTCGACATGCCGCCGGGAACGGGCGATGTTCCTCTGACCGTGCTTCAGTCGCTGCCCATCGACGGCATCATCGTCGTGACCTCGCCGCAGGAGCTCGTCTCCATGATCGTCGAGAAGGCGGTCAAGATGGCCGGCCTGATGAACGCCCCCATCCTCGGTATCATCGAGAACATGGCATACTTCAAGTGCCCCAACTGCTCGGCCGAGCACAAGATCTTCGGCGACAGCCACATCGAGGAGATCGCCCGCGACTACTACCTGCCGCTTCTCGCGCGCCTACCGATCGAACCGAAGCTCGCCGCGCTCTGCGACGCCGGCAAGATCGAGTCGTTCGAGGGCGACTGGGTCGACGCTGCGGCGCTGCTCTTAGAAGAACTGCCCGAGCATGACGCAGCCGAGGTCGATGACTTCAAAGAATCATAAACCTCTGCCCCGCAAGGGGCGCAAACTATAGCGAAAAGCCGCTTGATACCGCCCTCTCAAAAGAGAAGGCGTATCGAGCGGCTTTTTCTTCTTCCATTCTCTGCGATGCGACAAAACGAAAAAAATCCATGAAAAATCAGAAAAACTTCCTTAAAGGATTTCTTCTCTCCATGTCGAAGCCTAAGAAAGCTAAGTGAGATTAAGTTTCAACGTGATTCAATGGAGATGGTATTTCATGAAAAACATGACCGTGGCAAACAAGATCCTGTTCTCTTTCAGCATCTTGCTCATTGCCTTCATCGCTTTCGGCGTCTTCGCCTACCATTCGGTCGGCGAACTCGACGATCTCAACACGGGGATCAACCAGCGCACGACCCTCGTCGCCACTTCGAACAGGGTCGCGCAGGCCATGCAGAATACGCGCCTCTACGTCTTCTATCAGGTGGTATCGGTCGACCCGGCGAAGAAGCACGATTTCGCCCAAAAGGTTCAGGATTCGCGTCAAGAGGTGGAAGATGCGTTCAATGCCCTGCGCGAGGCAAAGAAAAACACGGATTTCGGCTCGCCCGACATCACGAAGCAGGCGCTCTCCGAACTCGATGCAGAGCAGGAGCTTTGGGAAAACTACAAGCGCCTGAGTCAAGCGGGCGACGCCATGAAGGATTCGAACAACCGTGAAGAGGCTGAAGCCGCCATCCTCTCGCCCGAGATTGTCAAGGCGTTCGACACCGCTGTCGCCGGCATTAACCAGGACGCTCAGAACTGCATCAGGGACGCCGCGACGCAGAAGGAACTCAGCCAGGCGAAAGAAGCGCGGATCGCCGTCATCACCATCGTCGCCCTGCTCCTCGTCATCGCCTTGACGCTCGCCGTCCTCTACTGGCTGCGCCGCGAAATCAACAACGCCGTGCAAGGATTCCTGCAGGCCGTGCGCCGCGCCGCAGGCGGCGACCTCAGCGTTCATGCGCCCGTGGAGAATCAGGACGAATTCGGTGAGATGGCGACGGCGTTCAACGGCATGATTGACAACATGCGCTCGATGACAAAGAAGATTCAGGACACCGCCGCTTTCGTCTCCGACACATCCGAGCAGCTCACGGCGAACGCCAACCAGTCTGCTGAGGCTACGCAGAGCGTCGCTCAGTCCATCACGGAGGTCGCCGAGTCCGCTGCCGTTCAGATGGATTCCCTCGGCGAAACGAAGCATGAGATTGACGCCCTGTCCGACGGCATCAGCCAAGCCGTCAGCCGCATCGCCACGATCCGCAAGAACATCGAGGACACCGTCGAGCGCGCCAACGAGGGCAATGAACTCGTGAAATCGACCGTCGAGCAGATGAACACAATTTCCGAGACAGTCGACCAGTCGGCGCAGATCGTCGAAAAGCTCGGTCAGCGCTCGCAGGAAATCGGCGAGATCATCTCGACGATTTCGGGCATTGCCGAGCAGACGAATCTCCTCGCTTTGAATGCCGCCATCGAGGCGGCGCGCGCCGGCGAGAACGGACGCGGCTTTGCCGTCGTCGCCGAGGAAGTCCGAAAGCTCGCCGAGGAATCCCAGCAGGCAGCACAGCAGATCGGCGACCTCATCAGTTCCATCCAGACCGAGACAGAGCAAGCAGTCAGCGCCATGAAGGACGGCCGAGAGCAGGCGGAGAAGGGGCTGGAGAATGTCTCTTCGACAGGCCAGGGCTTCTCGCGTATCCTAGAGCTCATCCGCATCTGCAGCGACGACAGCGCACAGATCACCGACACAATGCAGATCCTCGACGGACGCATCCACACGATCGTGAACCTCAGCGAGAACGTGAACAATTCCGCGAAACGTGCGAGCGACGCCTCGCAGAATGTATCTGCCGCCACCGAAGAACAGGCGGCGGGCATGGAAGAAATCGCCGCAAGCTCGCGCGGCCTTGCAGACTCCGCGAAGAACCTGAAGGAAGAATCCGTCAAGTTCAAGGTGTGACGCCGCATCTTTACATAGGAAACTACACGCACAAACGTCCACTTCACGGGCAAAAGCGCGCCGCCCTTCCATGAAAGAGCCGATCAGTCTGCGCCTTCGGCTTGACTTCTTGGACTTGCATAGTAAAACCCCGCAGGCTCCGGGCCTGCGGGGTTTTACTATGCAAGGACACAAAAACTCCGGCAAAAATCTCTTCCTGCCGGAGTTTCTCATTCTTCCTATGCGTCTTGTTCGCCCGACAGCACGATCTTACCGGGACGCTGCGGCGCCCAGAGACTGCCCATGAGGCTGAAACGCGCGGGAGCTTCGATCTCCATGTGCGTGTACGTCTTGCCCTCCTGGTAGTTCGAAGCGAATGCTTCCTTCATGCCGCAGAAGCGATGGCGTTCTTCATTGTACGGAAACGTGGGATCGGGAATGACGTAGTAATCGTCCGAACCGTCACCCTTCTCAACGGCCCAGAAGTCTCCTTCATCTCTCGTTTCAAATGTCGGCGGCGCATTCGGGTTCGTCTTCCGATCCTCAGGATTCGTGCAGGTGAACCTCTTGCTGGAAAACTCCGCCAAGAGGCTGGCAAAACGCGCTTTTTGCAGCGCCGGGTCTTCTATATCGTTCGCCTCGCTATACGCTTCCATAAAGCGTACGATCGGCGGCGATTCCGGCTCCGACTCCGGCTCTGGCTCTGGTTCAGGCTCTGGCATCGGCTCAGGCTCTGGCATCGGCTCAGGCTCTGGCATCGGCTCAGGCTCCGGCATCGGCTCAGGCGTTGGCATCGGCTCAAAGGGAGAGTCGATGTCCTCGGGCGGCTCTGCCGCAAAATTGTCCTCGCCGCAAATGCGCCGCCGCAGTTCCCGAACTTCCTTTCTCAGCTTGATATAGCCAACGAGCCCGACGACGATCAGCGCCAGCAGCACGAAGATCATGAACGACTCAATCAAGAGCGTCACATGGTAAAATTCCTCGACGTCTTCAAGCAGCATGCCGACCGTGCCGCGCAACTGCTCAAGCTCCTGCGGGTCGATGCGGGCGGCGAAAGCCTGCGTGCTCCATCCCCCAAAAGCACATGCGCTAAGCGCGAAGGCTCGCCACCCCGCACGCTTCATCCAACCCTTTTTCATTTCCAGCATTCCTCCCTTGCGCCAGGACGATTCGTAACTCTGCATAAAATCGTCCTCGTGCAACTTCCTCCATCACCTTCCGGCTTCGGGAAGCGCAGATACATTTGACGCTTCCTGAAAATACTTTTCCTCGAACTCCTCGACCGGCATGGGTTTCGCGAAGAAATACCCCTGGAACATATCGCAGCCGAGTGACCGCAGATGCTCGACCTGCTCCTTCGTTTCCACGCCTTCCGTGATGACGCGCATGCCGAGCCACTTTGCCATGGCGATGACGGCATTCAATATGACGGAACTGCGCTTCGGATTGCCCGTCTGACGCAGAAAACCCATATCGATTTTCAGAATGTCCGCCTCAATGTCCTTGAGCATGGAAAGCGAGGAGTAGCCGCTGCCGAAGTCATCGATCTCGACCTCGAATCCCGCCTCCTGCAGACTGCTGATGAGCTTTCTGTACTTTTCGATGTCTCCCATCAAGGCCGTCTCCGTGATTTCCAGCTTCAGCTGCTTTGCGTCGATGCCATAGCGCTTCACGATGTCCGTCATCGTCTGGAAAATGTCGAGATGAAGCATGTCGTTCACGGAAATGTTGACGGAGATCGTCAGCCCCTCCTTTTCCGTTCCCTGCCAACGTTTCAGAATCGCCGCCGCCGCTTCCCAGACGTACTGGTCAAGGCGATGGATCAGTCCCGCATTCTCCAGGATGCCGATGAACTGACCGGGCGCGAGGAAGCCTTTTTCGGGATGATTCCAGCGCACGAGCGCCTCCGCACCGAGCAGATCCCCCTCTGTCGAAACCTGCGGCTGCAGGTAGACGGCGAGCTGGCGCTCAGCCAAGCCTTCCTCGAAGCTGCCCAGGATTTCCTTTTCGCGCAGCGTGCGCTCCATCAGGGCGTCGTCATAGAACGCCACCTTGTTGCCATTCTCATCGCGCACGAGAGAGAGCGCGAGATGCGCCCGATCGCACATGACAGAAACGGGCATCTGCGTCTCCTGAATCTTATATATGCCGAGATGGATGTTCAGCTTGAATGAATTGCTGTCGAACGCCTGCCCCAGATGCTCCAGGCCGTCGAGCAAATCCTTTTCCGTGAAGCGCGCCCTGTCCACATAAGCGGCAAAATGGTCGCCGTGCAGACGGGCTGCCGCGCCTGAATCCATGGCAAGGTCGGCGAAAAACTCCGCCAGGCTCTTTAGGATCTCGTTTCCCTTCTCCTCGCCGAGAAGCTCGTTGACCAGTTTGAAATCCTTGATGTTCGAACAGATGATGCAGCGTTCGCCCTTTATGCCGTAGTCAAGTTCCTCGCGCACGGCGCCGTAGAAGCCCTCGCGGTCATAAAGTCCCGTGAGCTTATCGCGCGACCATGCCGCATCGTCCTGTTCCTCCATCGTTCCATGCCGATCGCGGATCGTGTAATAATAGCCCTTGTAATGTCCGTCCGCATCAAAGAGTTTCGCCATCGTCACCCGATAGACGAAGCGCTCACCTTCGAGGAAGAATTCCTGCTCCCATGCAGCTGCACTCTCCCACGGAGAGTCCCAACTTTCATCTTTGAGCCATGTCATGAAGAAGCTACGCAGAGCCTCAAGCTCGCCTGGCGGCACCTGGAAGGCGCGGTATGCCTCAAGGTTGGCATAAATGCAGGAATCCTCCACATTGAAGCACAGGACACCCGCATGAGCCGTATCTTTCACACGCGAGAGAAGCTGCAGCACCTCGCGGTCGCACATCGCGCGCGTATCCGCATTGCGTGGGTAGTTCGTCACCAGTTCCATCGCACAATGCAGGATGCTCTTGTCCGGCATCTCGATCTCAACCGGTGCAGAAAGGACGTGGTAGATCTTGTCGTCCGAAATCTCATCCTTTTCAAAGTTCGACTGCGACTCGGCGGCGCAGAAGCTCGTGCAGTGCCGGCAACGACGCGTCCTTCCCCAAGTGGTGAAGCAGCGACCCTCGCGCCGCACCGTGCCATCCGCTTCAAGATGAAGCACCTCACATGCTTTTGCATCCACAAAGCGAGCGAAATCATATATATGCGCAAGATTTTGCTCCAGCTGACGCGCTTCCTGCATACTGAATCTCGCCATGCATTTCCCTCCTAAAGGTACCACGGAGAGGATAGTCGCGCCATCCAAATTCCTTGGCGTAGTTCTCATGAAATCTCAATCAACCAAGTCTATTCTACCATGAAAATTCAAGAGGTCAAGCCCAAAGGGCGCAGAGCGATTGGCTTTTTCATGTACGTGTAGTTTACCATGTTCCAACGGGAAAAGATAGCTTTTCTTTTGGAAGAAAAAATCTTCTTTCATTTTTTCATGGGCCGGTATACGCCGCACCTGCGGCAAGCGGCAGTTTCCGAAAGATCCGCCAGCCATTCATCGATTTTCCTGCCTCGAACAATCAGCCCAGGTGCAATCTCCACCAAGGGCAAGAGCACGAAAGCTCGTTCGTGAAGATACGGATGCGGCAGACGAAGCTCCGACGCCGCACTCTCGAATCCTTCGGCGAAGAGCAGGTCGATGTCGATCGTGCGCGGCCCCCAATGCTCCTTGCGCACGCGGCCGAGCGCACGCTCGATGCGCTGAGCGCGGCGCAGGAACACGAGGGGTGAAAGGCGCGTCTCCAAAGCGGCGCAGGCATTGAGAAACGGCGGCTGCTTCTCGTTTCCCCACGGCGGCGTCTCATAAAAAGAGGATACGCGTAGGAGCCGCGTATCCTCAAGATGAGCCAAAAGTCGCAAGGCTCGCCGCAAGGAAGCGCGGCGGTCGCCGAGATTCGCGCCGAGACCGAGATAGATGCGATACATTCTCTGCGCACGCCCTGCAAGATCGTGCGCCAGTCCCCGCTCCACAGGGGGCACGCTCGCCCCCTCGCCGGCTCTCGCCTCTTCGCCGTTCATGCGCGGCCCCTCTCGATGCGCACGCAGACGTCGCGGAATGTGCCCGCAAGCGGCGCCTGGGGCTTATGCACGGCGATTTCGACGCGCGTGAGCGCCGCATACTTCTTGAGGAGCTGCGCCGCGATTTCCTCCGCTACCGCCTCGATGAGATTTTTCGCTTCTCCCTCGACAACGGTGCGCACGTCCTCGAACACCTCGGCATAATTGACGCTCCTGCAGAGGTCATCCGTGCGCCCCGCTTCGGCAAGGTCGAGGCAGAGCACGGCGTCGACGATGAAGTTCTGTCCCGTTTGCCGCTCTTCGGCAAAGCAGCCGTGATAGCCAAAGAACTCCATGCCCAAAAGCTCAATCCTGTCCATGCTTCCCGCCCTCCAAGATGACGTCCGCCATGCGGCACATGCGCACGATCTCCTTGACGTCATGCACGCGCACGATGGATGCGCCTGCGGCGACGCCGAGCACCGTCGCTGCGCCCGTCGCTTCGAGCCGCTCCTCTACAGGGAGATCGAGCGCGTAGCCGATGAAGCTCTTGCGGCTCGCGCCCAAAAGCAGCGGATACGCTTCTCCGTCGAGCTTCATCAGCTCATGCAGACGATGCAGCACCTCAATGTTCGTCTCGGGCGTCTTGCCGAAACCGATGCCCGGATCGAAGATCAGGCGCTCTTTCGCCACGCCCGCTTCCTCGGCAATGGCGCAGCTCTCGCGGAAGAAATCCTGCATGGCTTCGATGACGTCCGTCCTGTACGTCGTGCCCGTCTGATTGTGCATGACGACGACGGGCGCGTGGTACTCGGCTGCGACGCGAGCCATCGCGCCGCGTTCTTCCGCCGCGTACTGCAGCCCCCATATATCGTTGAGGATGTCCGCGCCGAGCCGCAAGGCAGCGCGTGCCGTCTCCGCCTTAAACGTGTCGATGGAGATCGGCACGGGAATCTTCGGCGCTATATGCTCCAAGAAGGGCGCGAGCCGCTCGATCTCCTCTGCCGCCGACACGGGCACGAAGCCCGGGCGCGACGACTCCGCGCCGACGTCGATGATCGCCGCGCCGTCCTCGACCATCGAAAGCGCGTGGTCGAGCGCCTGATCGAGCGTGTTCCACTTGCCGCCGTCTGAGAAAGAGTCGGGCGTCACGTTCAATATGCCCATGACGAGCGTCCCTTCGCCGACCGTCAGATCCTTGCCCGACGGCAGTCGGTAATGCCTCTTCGCCTTCATCTGCCTCATCCCTCCTTCGCTCCGCGCATCAGAAGATCCCATGCCTCCTTGCCAAGAGCCGCATCGGCGGTGATCGTGCCGCCCGTTTCCGAAGTCAGCGTGCGCGTTCCGGGCGCAAGCTCGCCGCGCATCATCATGCACAGCTGCCGCGCCTCGACAATGACGAGCACGCCCTCTGCCGAAAGCCCGTCGAGCACGGCGTCCGCGATCTCGCGCGTAAACCGCTCCTGCAGCTGCGGCCTCCTTGCGAGAAGATTCACGACATGGACGAACCTGCCGAAGCCCGCGACCTTGCCGTCCTTCGGCAAATAGGCGATATGCACCTCGCCGAAGAACGGCACGAGATGATGCTCGCACAGCGAATAAAACGGGATGTGCTGCACCGCCGTCAGACCACGCGCCTTCGTCTCGAAAAGCTCGCCCCAAGCCGAAGACACATCTTTGCCGCAGCCCGAAAAGAGCAGTTCAAACATCTCCGTCACGCGCTCCGGCGTCTTCTCCATGCCGCACGCCGCGAGATCGAGTCCCATCGCTTCAAGGAACTGGCGCATCGCCGCGCTCGCCTTTTCGTTCATCGTACCTTCCGCCTCTCGCAGATATGATAAAAAGGGCGCGAAAGCGCGCCCTCCTTCAAGTCATTCCATGGTGCGCTCGGCGGGAGTCGAACCCACGCTTTCAGCTCCGGAGGCTAACGTCCTATCCACTGGACTACGAGCGCATCAATAGAAACAATATATCACTTTTCCTGTAGGGATGTCAATTTTTATTTGCAGCAACCGGTTGCATCCGCTGCCGATTTCCCTTCAATCATCTGTGCGGCGAATGTCCGCGCCAAGCCCCACCAGTTTCTCCACGAGCTTGTCGTAGCCACGGTCGATGTGGTGGATGTAGCCGACCTGGGTCTCTCCTTCGGAGACGAGACCCGCGAGCACCATGGCAGCACCGGCACGCAGATCAGTCGCCTTGACCTGGCAGCCCGTCAGATGATCGACGCCCTCAACGATGGACGTGCGCCCGTCAATCTTGATGGACGCCCCCATGCGCTTCAATTCATCGACGTGCATGAAACGGTTCTCGAAGACCGTTTCCGTCACGAGTCCCGCACCGTCTGCGATGGCGAGGAGCGCCATGAACTGCGCCTGCATGTCTGTCGGAAAGCCCGGATACGGCATCGTCTTGATGTCGACCGCCTTCGGCCTGCGGTCGCAGGTCACGCGAATGCCCTCAACAGCCTCCTCGATCGTGACGCCCGCCTCCTTGAGTTTGGCGATGACGGGCTTCAGATGCTCGGAAATGGCGTTTTCGATATAGACGTCGCCCTGCGTCATGGCGGCGGCGACCATGTAGGTGCCCGCCTCGATGCGGTCAGGGATGATCGTATAGTTGTGCCCCGTGAGCTTCTTGACGCCCTCGATCTTGATGACGTTTGTACCCGCACCGCGCACCTTCGCGCCCATGACGTTCAGGAAGTTCGCGAGATCGACGATTTCCGGCTCCTGCGCAGGGTTTTCGAGCACGGTCTGTCCCTCTGCCATCGAAGCCGCCATGAGGATGTTTTCCGTCGCGCCGACACTCGGGAAGTCGAGATAGATGCGCGCGCCCTTGAGTCCCGCGTCAGCGCGCGCCTCGATGTAGCCATGCCCGATCTCGATCTTTGCGCCCAAGGCCTCGAAGCCCTTGAGATGCAGGTCGATGGGGCGCGTGCCGATGGCGCAGCCGCCCGGCAGCGAGATCTTCGCGTGACCAAGGCGTGCGAGCAGCGGTCCCATGATGAGGAAAGAAGCGCGCATCTTGCGCACAAGCTCGTAGGGCGCTTCCGTCCGCTTGATCTCGCAGCTGTCCACGGTCAGCGCATTCGCCGCCTTGTCGAATGTAGCATGTACGCCGAGCGCCCGCAACACTTCCGTGATCGTATGCACATCGTCGAGCGAAGGAACCTCCTCTAAGCGGCTCGGAGCATCCTGCCCCAGAAGCGTCGCGGCGATGATGGGCAGCACCGCGTTCTTCGCACCGCTGATTTTCACGCGTCCCGCAAGCCGACAGCCGCCCTTTATAATCAACTTCTCCATGAAAGTCCCATTTCCTCCCCCACACACTGCAAGTTCCATCGAGCTAATGTGGCTAATATAGCAATTTATAGTTTACCATGAAAGTCCAAGAAGTCAAGCCCGAAGGGCGCAGACTGATTGGCTCTTTCATGTAAGGGCGGCGCACAATGTCCACAAAGTGGACGTTTGTGCGTGTAGTTTACCATGAAAGTCCAAGAAGTCAAGCCCGGAGGGCGCAGACTGAAAAAACGCCCGCACATGCACTTTTGCACATGCGGGCGTTTTTCGATGCCGCCTGCGGCAGCAGTCACTTTCTTAAGAAAGCGCTGAATTGATCCGCGCTTCCTTAAATACCGAGAATCGCATCGAGCTTCGCCTTGTCGAAGCTCACGACGAAGTCCTTGCCGTTGACCGTCGTCACCGGCACGATGAGATCGCCCGAAATGGCCTTGCACTCTTTGCGCGCCGCCTCGTCCTCTTCGATGTTGTGCTCCTCGTAGGCGATGTTCTTTGACTTCAGATACTTCTTGACCTTGTCGCACCAAGGGCACTGTGTGATGGAATAGACCTTTACCATGATGTTTTCCCTCCTGTGATGTACTTCTCGGCGAGAAGCGCTGCCGTCGTGCCGTCGGATGCGGCAGTCGTCAGCTGATGGATCTCCTTCTCACGGATGTCGCCGGCGACGAAGACGCCGGGGATATTCGTGCGGCAGTCCTCGCCCGCGACGATATGACCCTTCTCGTTGATCTCGACCTGTCCCTCAAAGAGCGCCGTGTTCGGCTGCACGCCGATGTTGACAAATATGGCGTCGACGGCAAGTTCCCGTGCCTCGCCCGCCTTCTTGTCGAAAATCTCGATAGATTCGAGCTTTCCCTCGCCCCGCAAGGCACGGATCTCCGTTTCGAGCAAGATCTCCGCCTTGGGATTTTCTCGGAGACGCTTCTGCGAAACTTCGTCGGCGCGAAGCTTGGAGCGATGCACGAGGTAGAGCTTCTTCGCGTAACGCGAGAGGAAGTTCGCCGCATCGAGCGCCGCATTGCCGCCACCCATGACGGCAATGATTTTATCTTGATACATGTGTCCGTCGCAAAGCTGGCAGTAGTGGACGCCGCGCCCCGCGTACTTCGCTTCCTCAGCGAGCGGCAGCTTCCTGCGGCTCATGCCCGAGGCGATGATGACGACGGGCGTCTCGTAAACGGCGCTCTCCGTCTCGACACGCTTGACCGCGCCTTCGAGCGTAACCTTCTCAATCGCATCGAACTCGTCGACGACGGCGCCGAACGTCTCCGCCTGCTGCTGCACTGTCTGAATGAGGTCGCTGCCCGAGACGCTCAAAAAGCCCGGATAATTCTCAATGCCCGTGGCGTTCGCAATCTGCCCGCCGACGACGGCATTCTCCAGGACGAGCGTCGAAAAATTCATGCGTCCCGCGTAGAGCGCCGCCGTCAGCCCTGCCATGCCCGCACCGATGATGACGACGTCCTTCTGTATCGTTTCCTTTGCCATGGAATCCCTCCTCTATTTTGATGGGCGATATTATTCTTTTCTCCATGAAAGGGCTAAATCCTGCCGTTTTCGTCAAAACGGCTTGACACACTGTTCCTTCCATGATACGATGATAACACAGTTACCGACATATGTCGATAACAAATTCGTAAAATATTTTAAAGGAGGCGAGGGCTGTGCCAAGACCGACGCGGGGGCGAAGGATCTGCGTGCGCCCCGCCTACGAGCGCTTCACGCCTGCGGGCTTTCCCGGCGGCGAGGCCGTCACCCTGCTCGTCGAAGAGTACGAATGCATACGCAGCATCGACCACGACGGGCTCAAGCAGGAGGAATGCGCCAAACGCATGGCGATCTCGCGCACGACGGTCGCCGAAATCTATGCCGCAGCACGCAAAAAAATCGCCGAGAGCCTCGTACACGGCAGACCGCTCGTCATCGAAGGCGGCTTCTACCAGCTCTGCGACATGTCCGCACCGTGCGGCAAATGCTGCCCGCGTGCCGAAGCGCGTCAAGACTATTGCTTTTCGCCCCCGAGAAAGAAAGGAGAAGGAACGATGAGAATCGCAGTCCCCTATGAAAACGAAAACGGCACGGTGTTCCAGCACTTCGGCCACTCGCAGGCATTCAAGTTCTACGACGTCAAGGAGGACGCCGTCGAGAAATCGGAGATTGTCAGCACGCAAGGCAGCGGTCACGGCGCACTCGCCGGCTTCTTGAAGGAAAACGAAGTCGATGCGCTCATCTGCGGCGGCATCGGCGCGGGCGCGATCGAAGCGCTTGGCTCAGCCGGCATCCGCGTCTATGCCGGCGTCAAGGGCGCGGCGGACGAGGCTGTCGCACAGCACCTCGCCGGTACGCTCGACTATACGACGGAAGCAAACTGCTCGCATCACGGCGAGGGACATGAGCACGCCGAAGGCGGTCATCGCTGCTCCCATGCGCACGGCGCGGTCGAAGGTCAGCACCGCCACGGCGAGGGTAACGGAAAAGGCCACTGTGGTCAGCACCACGGCGAAGGGCACGGCGAAGGACATGCGCAGCACCACGGCGAAGGCCAAGCGCACGCACACCGCCACGGACAGGACGCCGCCGCAGTCGAAGGCCGCTGTCCGCATCGCGGCAAAGGCAGCGGCCACGGCCACGGTCGCGGCGGCCACGGAGCAGGCCACGGCCCACATCAGCAGTAACCGCAGATACGGTTTGCCTTTCTCCATCCGCTGAATCTTTATCCGTGCTTCTTCGGCACTCCCCTGCAAAATTGGACGTTCATCTTGTCGGCTTCGGCTTCGCCGCACATCTCCTAGAATCCCTGCCGCAGAGTTTCAAGCTCTGCGGCGATTTTTTTCGCCTTCTCGACAGCGAGGCGATTCTCATGTTCCACAGTTTCAAAGGAAGGAATCAGATATTCCGTCGTTCCTTCGATGTGCGGAGGCTTGCAGACATAAATCTTCGCCGTAAGCGGATTCATGCTGCCGCTCCATAGCCCCATATAATCCGCAGCCGTATCGTATGCGAGGATGCAGGGCGCATCCTTCAAGAGATCGCGCAGATAGTCGTTGTATGTGTATATGCTGCTCATCGGACTGCTCCCGCCATTTGTGTCAGCGGCTGAAGCCGCGGCTTTCCCCATCCTCGCGAGCCTGACGCTCCTGCGCTTTCTTCCATGCCGGAAGCAGCATCTGATTCAGGCGCATGGCGAGGGATTTCTTCATGTAGGTTTTGGAGATGTCGGTCATTCCCTCCGTCGCATCAATCAGCGCGTCGATGCGCGGTGCCGCGAACTTGATTCTCGGGACGATCTCCAAAATCGACCGATGCAGGTCAGCCGGAGGCGCTTTCAAGATTTCATGGTAGAAGATTCGCTTTCCTTGATGGCGATAGACAGAACACAAGTTATACTCTGTATTTTTGAAGCTTATATCATCTTCCAAGAGTTCCTCTTTTTCCCTGTCAGACACTAGCGGCGAAAGTGCTGAACCGCAATCATATACAGGCGCGGGAGATATTTTGCCATCAGACGATGCCATCACGCCCCAATTATCCAAATGACGATCCGTATTGCCAATAGCAGCATCCACTACAAACATTTCCCAGAAAAACTTTTTCAAGAACATCTTGTTCTTTATCGTCACATCGGTATCGATGATATACATAACATCGTCAATCGTAGTCTTGCTCCGTTTCTGGCTGTCCGTCTCATGTAAAAAGAACTTGCTGAATTCAATGAGAATACCTTCTCTGCTCGGGGAAAATACCTCGCACGCCACAACAAGCTTCTCTTTTTCGCTGTTCGGCGGCGTAGCACGTCCCAAGAAAGTGTTTTGTGCCGGAATCCCCAGCATCTGAAATATATGGCAGCCGATATATTCAGAGAAATGATTGTTGATGTATGGCAGCGATGTTTGTTTCGGTGCTCGATTGGGATCGGGAAACTTCACCATATAGAGCTTGTCGTTGTACTGTATAGTCCACTTGCTCTCCGAACCGCCGAAACGATTCGGCAGCCACTTCACATGCGTCAGATCAACCATCAATCAACCCTCCGAAATATGTCAGCATTTCCTCCCGGGTGCCTGATGAAATATCGCCTTCTTTCATGGCATATTTCGTTTCGGAATGAAGCCTCTGCATAGCAAGAACCATCTGGAGATGATTCCTTTCTTCATAAGCTCGATAAAATTCTTCCATATAGTCGCGAAGAAGTTCTTCATAATCTTGCGGATTGTACTTATAGACTGCTTCCATGATGAATCCCTCGTTTCTTCGAACTGTCCTAGTGATTCGTATGCCATCCTATATAGAATGTCGAGCATTCGGAATCAACTCGTCATAACAGAAAAGCATCTCAGCACGGTCTTTGGGAGACAGCATTCCTTCATCGCCTGTTTCGTGTCGTTGTACATACGCCGCCATGCGTGTTCCATGAGGAATACATCTCCCCCCTGCATCGCTTCGGCGAAAAGCGTCATGCTCTCTTCCAGATAGTCGACATAATCCTTTGGATTGTATTTGATTCGCTGCTCCATGATGCCTCTCCTTTTTTCGCGAGTTCTGGGTGTGCCAAGAGTTTTGTTTAAATCATTTTTCAGGACTCAATGCGCAAAATGTTCTGTCGCGCATCCTTGACCAAGCACGCCTCACAGGAGGCTTACCAAAGCCCGTATTCCTCGCGTTTTTGAGTGTCGCACTTATCTGTGTATCACGCCCGCGTGGGGAGTGACATGTGCGGAGGTTCTTCTTGTCGGTGTATTTCAGATTGCAATCCACGCGCCCCATGTGGGGCGCGACTCATTTACCTTGCTTGTTTTGCTCGATTGTCACGATTTCAATCCACACGCCCCGCATGGGGGCGCGACCCTTTCAGCAGCTTCCGCCAATGGCACAGCAGGATTTCAATCCACACGCCTCGCATGGGAGCGCGACGCGCTCTGTACCGTTTTCGTCAACAGCACTAGATATTTCAATCCACACGCCCCGCATGGGGGCGCGACCAGCTCCAGCTGCGTAGGCGGAAGCACGATCCGGATTTCAATCCACGCGCCCCGTGTGGGGGCGCGACGCCGACGGCGGAGCTGCCGAACGTCAAGGTACCTATTCCAATCCACGCGCCCGCGTGGGGCGCGACTCGTGACGGTGGACAAGACCACGGGCGAAGTCGAATTTCAATCCACACGCCCGCGTGGGGCGCGACCAGAAGCGCAATACGGAGTAGATGCGGCGCGGGAATTTCAATCCACGCGCCTGCGTGGGGCGCGACATATCATATCTAATTATATAAGTCAATCATACTAATTTCAATCCACGCGCCCGCGTAGGGCGCGACTACAGGCGGTCAAAGTCAACGTGCGCGGCCTGCCATTTCAATCCACGCGCCCGCGTAGGGCGCGACATCGGCATCAACACGGTGCGCCGCCTCGTCAAGGCATTTCAATCCACGCGCCCGCGTAGGGCGCGACCCATGTGCATAGGTCTTGACGGCTATCCAATCCAGATTTCAATCCACGCGCCTGCGTAGGGCGCGACATGTTCTCTTCGATCTGCCAGTAAGCCCATCTATCATTTCAATCCACGCGCCCGCATAGGGCGCGACCCGTGGACATCTCGATTCCCGGTTTGGCAAAAATATTTCAATCCACGCGCCCGCGTAGGGCGCGACCGGCGTCGAGAACAGTCCAGACACATGATTCCAATT
Organism: Selenomonas sp. CM52; assembly: GCF_000292955.1. NCBI lineage: Bacteria > Bacillati > Bacillota > Negativicutes > Selenomonadales > Selenomonadaceae > Selenomonas > Selenomonas sp. CM52. The sequence goes on along the minus strand of NZ_ALNM01000046.1, from coordinate 13,029 downwards.
TCAATCCACGCGCCCGCGTAGGGCGCGACTCCTCCGTGAGCGTCCTGCCTAGCACCAGCTTGTTATTTCAATCCACGCGCCCGCGTAGGGCGCGACCCATCTCATCGTTCATGACCTTCACCCATTCATAATTTCAATCCACGCGCCCGCATAGGGCGCGACCACATCGCCAAACGTCACCCAAGGCGAATAAATCATTTCAATCCACGCGCCCGCATAGGGCGCGACCTACATCACCGCCGGCTATATCCCCATCTCCGATATTTCAATCCACGCGCCTGCGTAGGGCGCGACTCAAAAGCGTGCTGCCCTTGATTTTCGCGAAGTCATTTCAATCCACGCGCCCGCGTAGGGCGCGACTCATGATTTTTTACTCCTCTCTGTTCTTTCCCTTATTTCAATCCACGCGCCTGCGTAGGGCGCGACAGCGATCCGATCTGCGGCTGCTCTTGCACACCCTATTTCAATCCACGCGCCCGCGTAGGGCGCGACCAGGTCGGTCGCCCAAAAGACAGCCATAAATAATATTTCAATCCACGCGCCCGCGTAGGGCGCGACCTACCGTATCTACGATTTCTACATCTGTTTTATCATTTCAATCCACGCGCCCGCGTAGGGCGCGACTGGCTGGAAAGCGACAGCCATGACGTATCGTGTAATTTCAATCCACGCGCCCGCGTGGGGCGCGACCTTCTGGCGTTGTTGTAATTGTTTGTCCTACGCAAATTTCAATCCACGCGCCCGCGTGGGGCGCGACGTAGGCCTTCCCGATGTCTTCGAGCTTCACGTAAATTTCAATCCACGCGCCCGCGTGGGGCGCGACTGCCCGACCCGGGAGCGGTCGGGCACGGCCTCGTAATTTCAATCCACGCGCCCGCGTGGGGCGCGACACTCCAAGTTGCGGCGGTCGACAGGGAGCTGCTGATTTCAATCCACGCGCCCGCGTGGGGCGCGACTCTCATGACCAGCCACGCTCCAACAACACCTCCAATTTCAATCCACGCGCCCGCGTGGGGCGCGACCAAGCGGTCGGTCGCCGCGAGGCCGAGCTTCGTCATTTCAATCCACGCGCCCGCGTGGGGCGCGACCACAGCCCCCTTGACCATAACAGCCGTGGATGCAAATTTCAATCCACGCGCCCGCGTGGGGCGCGACTGCGCAGATCACACTGTTCGGGTTACGCTTGGATATTTCAATCCACGCGCCCGCGTGGGGCGCGACAAATATACTTATCTTTCAGGCTGTCATAGCCTTATTTCAATCCACGCGCCCGCGTGGGGCGCGACCGCCGAACTCGGCATGAGTCCGACGACCGTCGCATTTCAATCCACGCGCCCGCGTAGGGCGCGACGCCGGCGCGGCTATCTCACGGACATCTCTTTCAAATTTCAATCCACGCGCCCGCGTAGGGCGCGACAATGTTCAGTTGTAAAGGTTTGCTTTGCAACTAGATTTCAATCCACGCGCCCGCGTAGGGCGCGACACGGCAACCTTCGCCGAGCTGTATGCCAAATGGACATTTCAATCCACGCGCCCGCGTAGGGCGCGACTATCAATTTTACCAAATCGCAAGCTTTCTGTATCATTTCAATCCACGCGCCCGCGTAGGGCGCGACCGAGGGGTCGCACAAGATGGTCGCCATACTGCGTATTTCAATCCACGCGCCCGCGTAGGGCGCGACACAGCAGAAGGAAAGTATCAACCGCCGCGGGCAGATTTCAATCCACGCGCCCGCGTAGGGCGCGACCTGCGCTATGCAGTAAAGGATTTTCGATTTCAGGATTTCAATCCACGCGCCCGCGTAGGGCGCGACGGTTCTTCCTCTGCAACGAGGGGCTGAGCATTTTGATTTCAATCCACGCGCCCGCGTAGGGCGCGACCCGTTCCGAGCACCTCTTCATCGGCTACGTCCGGATTTCAATCCACGCGCCCGCGTGGGGCGCGACGCGGCATAAAAAATCGCATCGCGCGGAAGCACTGATTTCAATCCACGCGCCCGCGTGGGGCGCGACGAATTCACATCTTTTATAAGGAGGTTTCCCTCATATTTCAATCCACGCGCCCGCGTGGGGCGCGACCCACGATCATGGTGGACGACGAGATGCGGCGGGCATTTCAATCCACGCGCCCGCGTGGGGCGCGACGTGGCGCGTGACGAGCAATCTGATCGCGGGAGAATTTCAATCCACGCGCCCGCGTGGGGCGCGACCACACGTCAATCCACGAGCATAAAAAACAGCCCCATTTCAATCCACGCGCCCGCGTGGGGCGCGACTCGCGCAGCCATTCCTCTTCGTCGGGGTTGCTGATATTTCAATCCACGCGCCCGCGTGGGGCGCGACTGCCATGGCGCGTCTGCGCCTGCATGAGCCGCCAATTTCAATCCACGCGCCCGCGTGGGGCGCGACAAGGGTGTTCAGGCGATGGGTGAGAGAGTGCGGGATTTCAATCCACGCGCCCGCGTGGGGCGCGACCGATTACCGCAAGATGGTGCAGGCGTCGCGGACATTTCAATCCACGCGCCCGCGTGGGGCGCGACTGAGGTCATGGCGGCGGTCAAGGAAATACCGAGATTTCAATCCACGCGCCCGCGTGGGGCGCGACCGCGCCGCTTGCGAGCGTCAAGATGGACGATACAATTTCAATCCACGCGCCCGCGTGGGGCGCGACCCACCAAAGCCCCTCAAATTCCTCCTCGCTATCATTTCAATCCACGCGCCCGCGTGGGGCGCGACGCATCGCCCCCGGTGCGCCTGTCTGCGTCGTGATATTTCAATCCACGCGCCCGCGTGGGGCGCGACCGGACGTGTTGAAGAATCTCCACAATATCAAGTGATTTCAATCCACGCGCCCGCGTGGGGCGCGACAGGGTTCGCGCGTCTATCCGCACGCGACGACAATATTTCAATCCACGCGCCCGCGTGGGGCGCGACTATGGGGAGGTGACGCTTGATGTATAGAGCACGCATTTCAATCCACGCGCCCGCGTGGGGCGCGACAAACGTAGGTCTTAAACTTTGCAACATCGTCACATTTCAATCCACGCGCCCGCGTGGGGCGCGACCCCCCGTGCAAACGGTGAGGGCAGCATCGGGACGATTTCAATCCACGCGCCCGCGTGGGGCGCGACACCACAAACTCGAGAATGTGTGTGCATCCCGATTATTTCAATCCACGCGCCCGCGTGGGGCGCGACGAATGTTCGCCGTGAACGTGATCTCAATATCGCGATTTCAATCCACGCGCCCGCGTGGGGCGCGACGCTTGTACGTTTTCAACACTCACTCCTATACACATTTCAATCCACGCGCCCGCGTGGGGCGCGACGCCGTTGGCCTTTGTCGGCTTACAGGGTTTGCAATTTCAATCCACGCGCCCGCGTGGGGCGCGACCAGGAGCGCTCGCGCATTGTCCAACTCCGGCAGGATTTCAATCCACGCGCCCGCGTGGGGCGCGACTCGGACTCATGCCGAGTTCGGCGGCGATCTTGCATTTCAATCCACGCGCCCGCGTGGGGCGCGACGCCTTGACGAGATCGGCGTCGCCTTCGTTTGACAGATTTCAATCCACGCGCCCGCGTGGGGCGCGACACGGCCTTCTTCGCCATGCTTCCACCCCCTTATGCAGGATTTCAATCCACGCGCCCGCGTGGGGCGCGACTTTCTTCTCAGTTGCAAGGCAAATCTTTACAACTATTTCAATCCACGCGCCCGCGTGGGGCGCGACAAATGGAATTGCCGATGATACCCACGGCAACATCATTTCAATCCACGCGCCCGCGTGGGGCGCGACTCCGCGATGCGTCGGGATAACATACCCGGCGCTATTTCAATCCACGCGCCCGCGTGGGGCGCGACCCAAAGCGATATGGCGCGGCTTGAGCCGTCCAAAGATTTCAATCCACGCGCCCGCGTGGGGCGCGACGTTTCCCGTCGTCGGCTCTTTCATCTCGACGGAATTTCAATCCACGCGCCCGCGTGGGGCGCGACCGGAGCATCCGCTACAAGGATGGCAGCTACATCGTATTTCAATCCACGCGCCCGCGTGGGGCGCGACACGGCAGGCGACAATATCTATTTCGCACTCGACATTTCAATCCACGCGCCCGCGTGGGGCGCGACTGTGCCTGTTTACACGGGCTTAATTACAGCGGTCGCGCTATATCTTTCGCGAACCTCATTTTTGGGCGTGCTGTTACAGGCATTTTTCGTCGCAAAGTCCTCTGTGTGATACGGGTTCGCACAGAGATTTTGCGGCCATTCTCGCGAAGGAGATGCCTTCTACAGCATCAGAGTTCCTTCAGCTTCATAACTTGGTTTTGCACCAACGTGCTGCGTTTTTCCTGCGTATTTATTGCCCAAGTTATAAAAACGCAGACTGTCTTTTTCTTGGTCAATCAACGTTGTTAATTCATGCCGCAAGGTGCAGAAGCGTGCTTCATCGAGAACGCATTCAAACACGGAATTCTGCACGCGCTGTCCGTGGCGCATGCAGCATTTCGCCACTTTTCTCAAGCGTGTGCGGCCGGCAGGTGTTTCCGTATTGACATCGTATGTCACGAGAATCAACATTTCCGCCGCCCCCTCCATCTTTCCTGCTTATTTCCACAGAAACGCCGGATATTCCTCCAAGTCGCCGCGTAAATATCGTGCCAGAAGGAGGGATTGGGCATGGGGAACCAAACCCCAAGGGATTTTTTCCTTGAGAAACGGATGCGTAATCTGCTCCCGCTTCTTGTCCTGCCATTCCTTGAGGACGAGCTTACGCCCAGCATCATTGAGCCAGACGGCGCCGTTCTCTTTTTTCTCAAAATGCTCCGGCTTGATGATGCGATTGTTGATCAGCGTGAGTACGAGGCGATCGACAAAGAGACTTCGCAGTTCCTCCATGAGATCGAGCGCCAAGGATTCCCTGCCCGGGCGATCGCGGTGCAGGAAGCCGACATACGCATCAAGTCCCACGCCTTCCAACGCGGAGGCACAGTCATGCGCCAGCACGGTATACAGAAAAGACAGCATGGCATTGACGCGATCGAGAGGTGGACGCTTGAGGCGGCCTTCCAGGGAAAATGCGTCCTTGTTCTGCAAAATGAATTGATTGAACAACGAGAAGTACAGATGTGCGGCATTTCCTTCAATACCGCGCATTTCATCAAGCGACTGCACTCGATGCAAGCTCTGCAGGCTGCTTTTGAGTTCCGCGCTCACTTGCGCAAGCGCCGTCAGATCCAAGCTCAGCGGATGGTCGCGCTTCATCCTTTCGACAAGGGTACGCGTGTTGAAGATTTTCCCGAAAAGGAAATCCGCCGCGAGTTTCGCACTCTCCGCATCATCTTCCGAGCGGCGATACTGCTCCTTGCACAGGAGCACATTACCTCGCACTTCCCCACAGGAGCGCGCAAGGAATCGCCCGCGCGGGCTGAAAAAGCAAAGCCCGATTTTCGCTTGGGCGCACGCGCCCATCAAGGCAGGGCTCGCGCCCTTATAGGTGAAGCAAAGGATATTTTCCAAAGTGAGCAGCGGAATCCGTCCCAGCACTTTTTCTTCCTGCAGTACGACGACATTCTCATTTTCCAAAGCCACATACGCATCTTCGGTCAAAATGAACAGGGTATTGAGCATATGACGCATATCTCACACCCCCTTCAAGGCAGCTGCATAATAGTCGGAGACGTCCACCGTTTTTTCCAGCTTCGGCAAGCACAGGTCTTTCAGCGAACAGCTGCGGCATTTTTTCGTCACCTTGACCTTGGGTGTCGCCCTGCGGGAATATTCCTTGTGCATTTCAGCGAGCGTATGCAGAACGAAATCTCGCAAATCTTGCGTGATTTCCACCTTCTGCCGCCGATGGATTTCATCATAAAAAAGATAACCGACAGGAATCTGGCAGCAAAGCATTTCCTCAAGGCAAAGCGCCTGCAGGACGAGCTGTGAAACATCCTCTTCGCCGTCTTTCGGCTTGCCGCGCTTGTATTCAACGGGGACGGGACGCCAAAATCCTTCCTGCCCGTGCAGCCTCGCGCCTGTCTTTTCCCTGTGAAATTCCACGACATCCGAGACGCCGCTCACACCGAGCTTTGCCGAGGAAATGCGCAGAGCGCGCGCCACGAGCAAATCCCCGCGCGATTCGTGCAGGCTGCCGTCATGACATTTCTCGTGGACAATCTGCCCCTCGACTGTGCGCAAGTTTTCCTGCCATTGCTGCTCGATGTGAATGAGTGCCCATTGCCTGCGGCAAAAGAGGAAATGCTGGATGCCGGCGACATCCAGCCACTCCTCTTCGCGATATGCCATCAGCTCATGCGCGTGCAGGTCACACCTTCCGGCAGATCTGCTTCATCAACGGTGACCTCATAATCCTGATAGCTGCGCGCCGGCTCCTCCGCCGCCTTCTTTTTGACATGAATGCGCTCAAAAAGCTTATAGGACGGCGCATTGCCGAGCTCACTCTCGTGGCGGAAGACGATGAGCTCGCGCGTCGCCATATTGCCGCGCGCCGCCGAGCGGTCAAGCTCAAACATGCGCAGGATCGCCTGCCACAAGAGCGCCAAGTCCTCTTCGGAGAAGCCCGTCGTCTTGCGCGCAAGGTTTGCCGAAACATAGCCTTCGACCTTGTAGAGCGCATAGGGTACGATGAACTTGCGGCCGATTTCCGTCTTCTTCGTCTGCGCGTCTTTTATCGTCGTGATCGCCGTGCGCGTGATGGTGATCTCCTGCGGCAGAATGGGATCGATGCTGCGTGCAAAACCGAGCTGCACAGGACCGCGTACCTGCCCGCAATTCAACGCTCCCTGCACGAAGGTCGTCATAACGGCGCCGAAGGTGCGGATATCGAAGAAATTGCTGCACATGAAGTCGCGAATCTTGCCGTCGATTCCAGGATCCGCCGCCTTGACCTTCTTGATGTCCTTGATGCCGAGGTGGTCACAGGCCTCTTGGTCGCTTTGAGCGAGCGGCACGTTTTCCTTGATGTAAATGCGATAGCCCGGCTTCCCTTCCTGCGCCGTTTCCACGTAGTTGCGAATCTTCCGCTTGAGGCAAACGTCAGTGACCAGTCCGTGTCCGGTCTCTTGATCGACGCGCGGCATGTTGCCCGCATCGGGATCGCCGTTCGGATTGCCGTTTTCGACATCAAAAAGAATGACAAAATCATACCGATTTTTGATTGCTTCCGCCATTTACTTTTCCTCCTTCTTTTCGTACCGCTTCTGCTTCTGATGATAATAGCCAAGGATGAATACACCCTGCTCCTCAAGCGGCAAATGACGCGGCATATCCTTGGCGTCCAGCTTTCCCATGATCTCCGAAAGCTTCTTGTCCAAATAAACTCTGGGAGCCTTCTCCAACTTTTTCAAGTGATGAAGCGCGAGCTTCTGCAGCATCGGGAACACGTGCGCCGGCGTTCCACAGGCAGAATCAAAGAAACGGTCGCGAATCGTCGCCTTGATCTCAGGATTCGCCTTCTCCTGCACCTCTTCCAAAACGGCGAACCAGCGTCCGAGCAAATAAGCAACATCGGTCGAGTTTTCATCTAATGCCACAGCGATCTTCCTCCCTCGATTTCGCATCAAATATGCTTTCAAAAAGCCGGCGCGCCTTGCATTGATTTTCCGCTCCCCCTGCTCTGCATGAATGCGCAACAAAATGTTTTGGAATACGGACACGGGATACTTGCCGCCGGTCAAAACGGCTCGCAGCATGGCTCCTGCCATGATGGGAGAAGCCATCTTCACCTTGGCGTTGGGATTCACCGTTTCGCGCAGGAGCTCCCACAACGGCACATTGCCGCGCGTCTCCCAGCTCGGGCGGACAATCTTCATCTGCTCCATGTGCAGGGCGAGATTCTTCAAGAAATCCCCGAAAGATCCTTGCAGGAAGAAGCGTACGGAAAGCCGCGCCGCATTGGGCGCCAAACCCAGGATATAGAACGGGTTGGCATAGGAGATTGCCACGCCCTCGTAGTCGATCGCTGCCCCTGCCTGTACCTTTTTCAGCACGGAATCAAGCAGATCATCGGTCATCTTATCTTCATCGCCAAAAAGCATGCCGCAAAGCAGGTCTTGCGCCGCCTCGCTCTCCTCCTCGGCCCAATAGACCATCGTCGTGTCGCCTATGATCTTCGTATGTTCGCGATCAGCAAGCAAGGCATTGAGCGCCGTGCCGTAGGCAAACGCCGCCTTCTTCGACACGGGAGCATTGCCGCCCTGCTCGCCGTCGTGACCGTAGGATTCGTAGGCATTGGCATTGAAGGAGACAAGCATGGCTCCCGTTGCTTGGGCGCCCGTGACACCCTTGAGCGCCGGATGCTTGACGGCGATCGGCGCGAATGCGCCCGTCACGAGGCAGCGGCGTTTTTCCTCAGCGCCGCTCGCATCAAGATGCGTTTCCCATGCCTCACGCACGGCCGGCTCTTCGTGCACAAAGGTGCTCGCCACACGGAATACGAGATTCGCCCCGGCAAGAATCTCATTGGCATAGGGCGCGAGGGCCGGATGCGTGCGCAGCATCGTTTCACCGCCCTGCCAGTGCCCGAAAAAAGCGATGACAGCGCGAGCAGCGTCCGACCCGGCACCATCCAGAATCTCCTCGTGCAGGGCCTTCGCAGCCGCAAAGCATTCTGCCGTACGCTTGGGCTTTCCTTTCATATCGGCGCCTAAAAAATACGACGAATTATCACAAAGGAAAAACGGGGCTATGCCAACCGTCCTCGTTTCTCCTGCCGGAACAATAAGTTCCTGCGGTCGATCCACTTCCTTCTTGCCGCGCAAAACCTTCTGGATGAGCGGCAATACTTGAAGCAATTCTCCTTCTTTGGAAAGCAAGAGCGCAAAGGAAACATTACGCTTCTCCCAACCATCTCTGGGCAATCGTCCCTCTTTGCACTCCGTCTCATATCTTTCAACCAGTGCTTGGAGCATTCAGCGGTACACCTCACAATCCCTAAGGTCGAGCACGCCGTCCACAAGCTGTGCTTGGAAAAACATCGGCTGAAGATTCTTGGGATCCGAGTAGTCGATATCATAGAGCATGAAGCCCAGATCTTTCGTTTCCCCATTTGTCGGCGGAAGCTCCGCTTCCTCGTACAGCCGGAAGCACGCGGGAAACTCGCGGCAGCCCAGATACGGTGCATGATAGCACTGTCCCTTGCGCGCGCGTCGGCAGAACATCTCACGGAATTTCCCCTCGTTGTCCGATGCCGATGCCTTCTCCGTCATCTCGAAATGCGCTTCAATGATGTAATGCGGCTCCTTCAAAATGGTGGCGGCACGCTGCTGGATATCCTCCTTCGTGGACTGATAGAGTTCCCCACGCTCTTTCTCCGCAAAAGCCTTCACCGTACGCGCAGGAATCTTTGCCTTGAGCTCGTTGCGGCGGACGTTGGTAAACTGAATTCCGGATAGGATAAATATCCTATCTATGCGCCATTTTAGGCCCGGATGCCAAAACACGGCTTCCAAGACCCCCCTCGCCGCGCTCGGCGTCATGACGGCGTAGGAAAAGCGCTCCGCCTTCAATTCCGGTCGCGTGAAGCACGCCGCTTCGCCCCAAACCTCAAGGCGAACGCCATAGGCCATAAAATCACCTCCATATGTTTTTCTTTTGTTAGGAAATATCTTATTTGTAGAAAGCATATCATAAAAAATTAACTCTGTCAATTTGAAATTCTACAACTCACTAAGAAAATCGAAAAAATACATAAAAACAATAATTTCTAAATGCTCCATAGTCACCACATTATGCGAAATCCATCAATTCTCGCCTTAGGCTTGACTTCTTGCAGATGCATGGTAAACTAACATCGTCGTGGAGATCATGTCTGCACGAGGATTGAAATTTTTGTTAGGACATATGATGCGCGAGTGCGGGGAGATTTTTCAGATCTCCCCGCTTTCGTCTGTGCGGAGAAACACGATTCCATGCAGTGAATCTACAGGAACATTCCTTCGCCCTCTCCAACATTACTCGACAGTCCCTTTTGCGAGTCATATGCCTCCATATCCACAAGCACAGCGAGGTTTTCGTCGAGCATACGGATCTTTCCCTGCGCGGCAAGCTGTTCGAACGGCGCTTCGGCATATCCCGTATAGACAGTCACGATGTAGCGTCCGACCTTTCGCATAAGCGAACGCGATCTCTCTCCTTGTTCCAGTCGTGCCAAGAGCGCCTGTCCCTCCTCGGTTTGCGGAATGAAGATCGGCTTGGTACGATCCTCGATCAAGCGAACATCGTCTGCAATATCGGCAAAGGCGAATTTTCCCGACTGCCCCATGATGTCTTTCTTGTCCAGACGATTCTTGCCGCTCAGATCGTACAGCTCTTCAAAGTAGCGGCGGATCGCTTCGGGACTTGCCAAGTCTTCGGCAAAACTCCGCGCCACATTCTTTGTGATTTCAGCTGCCAACTGTGCATTTTTCGCCAGTTTTTCCAGAGAAAATACATGCACAACGCTTTCCTCCGCCGTCCTCCTGCCCTCGCGGTTGCAGCGGCCCGCCGCCTGCACGATGCTGTCGAGGCCGTTGATCTCGCGGTAGACGCAGGGGAAGTCGAGGTCGACGCCGGCCTCCACGAGGCTCGTCGAAATGACGCGGCACGGCTTGCCGTCCTTGAGCCGGGCGCGAATCTCCTCCAACACCTGCTCGCGATGCACAGGATAGAGATTCGTGGACAAGTGGTACGTTCCTTCGTCTTCCCGCAGCAAATCGAAGACACTCTGCGCCGTCTTTTTCACATTGACGATGCAAAGCACCTGCTCACGAGCCGCCAGCTCTTCGGCAAGCTCCTCTTCCATCATCACCTCTTCGCGCAGCTCGATCTTCGTGCGCCGGAAAAATGCTGCATTTTCCATGAGCGCCGGGCAGATTTCCAACGGCTGCATATCATCGGAGAAAAACTGTCCCAGAGGCGGCTGCGTCGCCGTACAGAGCACCGCCGTACACGCATAGTGCCGCACGAGCGCCTCGATTGCGGCAAGCGAGGGGCGCAAGTAATCAATCGGAATCATCTGCGCCTCATCGAAGATCACGATGCTCTCGGCAAGATTGTGCAGTTTGCGGCATTTCGACGGGCGATTGGAAAAAAGCGATTCGAAAAACTGCACGTTCGTCGTCACGATGACGGGCGCATCCCAGTTCTCCGTCGCCAGCCGCTTGCGGTTCATATCCGTATCCTGCACATCGTCATAATCCACATTCTGATGATGCTCGACGACACTGTCTGACCCCAGCAAATCCCGAAAGACAGCCGCATTCTGTTCGATGATCGACGTATACGGTATGACGTAGATGATGCGCCTGCGCTTTCTCTTGGCATGAACGGCATAATGCAGGGCAAACGCCAGGGAAGAAATCGTCTTTCCCCCTCCCGTCGGTACGGTTAGCCGGTATAAATTTCCTTTTGCTTCTTTTCCTGCGGCGATGCTCTCGGCAAGGAGCGCGGAGCGCTTTTCATTGATCGGCAACTGTAGTTTTTGCTTTTCTTTTTCCGTCTTCGGCTTCGAGAATTTCTCTTCAAGGCTCTCCTGCAGGCGTTCGAGCAAGGTTTCCACAGAAGCAAAACCTTCCCGTTCGACATTCCCCGCCGACATGAAGTCTTCCGTGTCGAGAAAGTCCGCATCGACGAGACAGGAGAAAAGCATGCGCGTATAGAGCATCGCAGAGAGCGGCGCACGAACGACTTGCGCCAACAAGAGCGACGAAGGCGGCAAGGTCTGCGGCAGATCAGCCTCGTGATAAGCATGGTAATCGGGCAGATTCTGTCGCTTGAGCCTGCCCAAAAGCGTGCCTTCTTCCGCTGTATTCGCCGTCGTACCTCGGTTCGGTATGCCGCCATGATGCCCTGCGATACAGAACGCCATCACCTGCGTCATGCCTCTGCCGAGCCGCCTGCTTTGCTCATCGTCCGCGCTCTGCCGCAGCTTCACGACCTCCTGCGTCCCTGCCGTCGAATGATCGATGCGCCCCCTGCGCCGTTTCTTCTCCTCCTCGCCCGCACGCAGATACGCTTGAAACTCGCGCGAATACTTGCCGATATCGTGATACAAGCCCAAGAGCCGCCCCATCGCCTCCTCGCCGAAAGCGGCGGCAAAGCGCCCTGCAAGATCGGCAACGCCCGTCAGATGGTCGCACAAAAGCTGCTCACGCCCCATTTCCTCATCAAGATGCCCAAGATAAGCAGAAGATTTTGTCATTTCAAACACCTCCAAGAAATCACGCCGAAACTCGCTGAAGATAAAAATTTCCGCTCCTCTTCCAAAAGCCGTACATGTTATTTCGACAAACAATTTCCATTTCCTGTATATTCCTAATGATTTTCATAAATTTTAGCGTGAAAGTCTAAGAAGTCAATCTGAAGGCGCAGACTGCTTGGATACCTTTCATGTAAGGGCGGCACACAATGTCCACAAAGTGGATGTTTGTACATGTAGTTTTCTATGGAAATCCAAGACGTCCCCCCCGAAGGGCGCAGACCGATTGCTCTTTAACGTAAGGCGTGAGGACATATGTTCAGCTGGCAGCAAAGCGTCAAAAAAACCGCCTCACCGTACAACGGCGGGCGGTTCTTTCCCATTTTCTTCAATCCCCAAGCGGCGTGTTGATGATCTTCTTGCGCTCGCGCCAGTCGGGGCAGAACTTGTCCATGAGGCTCTTGAAATGCGCGTTGTGGTAGCGCTCCCAGAGATGCGTAAGCTCGTGGATGATGATGTATTCGAGGCAGGCGGACGGATATTTGGCGAGCTGCAGATTCAGCCAGATGCGGCGCGCGCGGATGTTGCAGGTGCCCCACTTCGTCTTCATGTTCTTGATGCGCCATTCAGCGGCGCTCTTGCCGACGATCGTCTCAGCTCGCGCCAAGAGCGGCGGCACGGCTCGCGCGAGTTCGCGGCGATACCATTCGTTCAGCAGAGCTTCACGCTCGGCGGGGCTGCTCTCGGCCTCCTGCGCCTTGAGACTCAGGATGAGGCGGCTGCCGTCTCGCAGGACGATGTTGCAGCCACGTCCGAACTTCACGGTGAGCCGGAGCGGCTCGCCC